>JANNGC010000737.1:0-1579 GCA_031380445.1 Pedosphaera sp. | reverse complement strand
GCGGCTAAACCCCGACCGCACACCAACCGCCCCGCGTCGCCCCGGGCTTCTGACCTTGCGCGGCAGCGTTTGGAGTGCGGTCGCTTTAGCGCCGCTTTCGGCCCCGCCTACACCATCCGGCCACACGCATGGCGGTACCTTCAAGATGCGCCCCTTAGCCCGACAAAGAGTTGTTGGACATCGCCGAAACCGGCCACCATCCTGAACGGATTCACGCACCTAATTTGAAGTCGCCACTGAGCATCGGCATCACCTGTTACCCGTCCGTGGGCGGAAGCGGCGTGCTGGCCTCGGCGTTGGGCGAGGAACTGGCGCGGCGCGGGCACGAGGTGCATTTCATCAGCTACGAACGTCCGTTTCGTCTGCCAGCGGATGCGCCGCGGCTGCATTTTCATCCGGTCGTCATCAATGACTACGACCTGTTCAAGTATCCCGATTACACATTGCCGCTCTCGGTCAAGATGGCCGAGGTCAGCCGCGATCACGGGCTGGATGTGCTGCATGTGCATTACGCGGTGCCGCACGCGACGGCGGCGATCCTCGCGCGCGCCATGCTGCCGCCGGGACAGCAGCCGCGCGTCGTCACTACGCTGCACGGCACGGACACCACGCTGCTCGGTCGCGACGCCGGCTACGGCCCGGCCATCCGGCACGCGCTCAATTGCTCCGATGCCGTGACGTGTGTCTCGGCTTTCCTGAAAACGGAGAGCCAGCGCCTGCTCGACTTCGCCGGGCCGATTGATGTCATCCACAATTTCTTTGATCCACGTCCGCCGCAGCGCACGCGTGCCGACGTACGCCGCGAGTTGGGGTTGAAAGACGACGAGGTGATGATCCTGCACTCGTCGAATCTCCGCCCGTTGAAGCGCATCGACCTGTTGCTCGAAACGGCTGCGCGCATCCGTCCTGCCGATTCGTTCAAGCTCGTGATCCTGGCGGGCGGAAGTTTTGCGCCGTACGTGGAGCAGGTGCGCTGCCTGGGATTGGCGGAGCGCGTCATCGTGCGCGAAAACGTCAGCGTCATCGAAGATTACCTGCAAGCCGCCGATCTCGGACTCATCACGTCGGAGACGGAGAGTTTCTGCCTGAGCATTCTGGAAGCGATGTGTTTTGCCTGTCCGAGCGTGGCCAGGAGCGTCGGCGGCATTCCCGAAGTGATCGAGGACAACGTGAGCGGACTGCTTGTTCCTGGTGGCGATGCCGACGCGCTCGCCCGCGCCGTGGAGAGTTTGATTCAAGACCCATCCCGGCGGGCGGCGCTGGGCCGCTCCGCGCAGCAACGTGCCCGCGAAAGGTTTTCCGCTGCGGCCATTGTGCCGCTCTATGAAGCCCTTTACCGCCGCGTGATCAGCGAACCCCGGAACTGACGCCACACACCGGACGAGAGAGGCCGAACGCCCGCCCCTCGCCGGGGAAAAACTTTTGTCGCCAGTGACGGGGCGGGAGCGTCTCCAAACGTCATGCGCACTGATTTGATTTTGGCCCAGCTGTTTTCCGCCACGATGGAGGTGGCTCAACACGCCGCGCCACCCGTCACGACTGCGCCCCCGGCCGCGTTGGGGGTGCCGATGCCGGGGCC
>JANNGC010000708.1:0-5013 GCA_031380445.1 Pedosphaera sp. | reverse complement strand
CAGCCCGCAGCAGCGTGCGACGACGGACGGTGTGGGCATGGATTGAACTTCTCGGACTTCGTGGCTGGCTGCGGGCTGGAAAGCCCGCGCTCCGTCACTCCGCCGCACGCCAGTCCAAGACCTTCAACTGCACACGCGTGTTGCCATTGTAACTGTTCAACTCCGGCACGCAGGCGAGATCAAATTTGCCCACGGGCAGCGTGCCTTCTTTGCAGTTCCACAACACCGCCTCGTGGGTGCGCGTGCCGTCGGTGATCCACAGCTTCGCGTGCTGCTTGTCCTTGCCCATGCGTTGCAGCGCGCGCTCGTGGCCGACATTGCGGAGGCAGAATTGCACGCGGGGATTGCCCATGCCGGTCTGTTCGAGGCGCGCGAGTTCTTCCATCCGCTGCACGCTCAAGTCGGCGCAGGTCACTTCGGCGTCGAGGCGGAGCGAGGGCTGAAGCTGCTCGGGTTTTAACGAGCGCCGGGCGAGCGCGTTCATCCGTTCGCGGAAGGCGTCGAGTTTGTCCGGATGAATCGTGACGCCCGCCGCCATCGCGTGACCGCCGTGGCGCAGGAGCAAATCGTCGCACTCGCGCAGTGCGGCGGCGATGTCGAAGCCCTCGATGCTGCGGCCCGAGCCGCGCCACTCGTCCCCTTCCCCGCCGATGATGAAGGTGGGGCGGTAAAATTCCTGAAGCACGCGCGACGCGACAATGCCAACGACGCCGATGTGCCAGAGCAACTGTCCCTCGACCAACACGAAATCGCGCGTTGGATCAAAGCGCGCGCGAATGGCCCCGATGACTTCCTCGGAGATGCTGCGCTCGATGTTCTGGCGTTCGATGTTCCGCGAGTTCAGGGACTGCGCGATGGGCATCGCGGTGGTGACATCGCGGGCGAGCATGAGCTGCAACGCCTCCTCGGCATTCTCCAAGCGACCGGCGGCATTGAGGCGCGGCGCGAGTTGGAAGCCCACTTCGTAGCCACCGACTTCGTCTTCGACACCGGCGACTTCTTTCAGCGCGACGAGTCCGGGCCGCGTGGTCGTGGTGAGCCGCTGCAACCCGGCGCTGACCAGAATGCGGTTCTCGCCGATGAGCGGCACAAGATCGGCGATGGTCCCGAGCGCCACGAGATCGAGGAGCGGGCGGAGATCGAAGTCCTGCGCGCCGGGGAGATTGTTTTCGCGACCGTGCTTCAGGACGGCGTGGGCAAGCTTGAAGGCGAGACCGGCGGAGCAGAGTTCCGTGAAGCGCTGTTGTTGAGAGTTGAGGGTTGAGAGCTGAGGGTTGACCAGCGCCACGGCGTCCGGCGGAGGATCGGAAACTTGATGATGATCCAGCACGAGCACTTCCACGCCGCGCTCGCGGAGCCAGGCGACTTGCACGCGGGCGGTCGAGCCGCAGTCCACGGCGAGCAGCAGTTTCACGGGAAACTTTTGCAGACAATTCTCCACGCCGGACTGGCTCAGGCCGTAGCCCTCGTCCATGCGGTGCGGCAGGTAGCAATGCACCTTCCAGCCGAGCGCGGTCAGGACTTCATGCAGCAGCGTGGTCGAGGTCACGCCGTCCACGTCGTAATCACCGAAGATGACCAGCGGCTCGGCTGCGGCGTGCGCGGCGAACAGCCGCTCGACGGCGGCGCGCATGTTCGGGAGCAGAAACGGGTCAGCGAGATTCTTGAGCTTCGGGTCGAGGAAGCGGGCGATTGGCTCGGGTTCGCTGTGGCCGCGATTGAGCAGGCACTGCGCGAGGAGCGGAGAGACTTTCAATTCGCGCGCCAGAAACTCCGTCAGCGCAGGCTGTGTCGGCGCGAGCGACCAGCGGAATTTCATTTCGGTTTGGCGTCGTGTTGATGCGCGCGTCGGCCGGCCACGACGGAGAACACGATGGAGACGAGCAGAATGCCGCCGACAATGGCCAGCGAGACCGTGTTCGGGATGTCCATCTGGAACCACTTCGGCGGCTTCCCGTGCGGGTCAATCAGCATCTTGGCGCCGATAAATGCGAGGACGACGGCCAGTCCGGTCTTGAGGTGGCGGAAATAATCAATCGCGCCCGCCAGCACGAAGTAAAGCGAGCGCAGTCCGAGGATGGCGAAGACGTTCGAGGTGAAGATGATGAAGCCGTTGCTGGTGACGCCGAAGATGGCGGGAATGGAATCCACGGCGAAAATAAGGTCGGTGGTTTCCACGCAGAGCAAGACCAGCGCGAGCGGCGTGAGCGCGCGCCGTCCGTTGATGGTGGTGAGGAATTTCTGCCCTTCGAGATTCGGCGACACGGGATAAAACTTTCGCGCCAACCGCAGGACAAAATTCTTTTCAGGATGCACTTCCTCGTCGCTGCCGAAGATCATTTTCACGCCCGAGAAAAGGATGAACCCGCCCATGATGTAGAGAATCCACTCGAACTGATGAATCACCGCCACGCCCACGCCAATCAGCACGCCGCGCATGACCAGCGCGCCGAGGATGCCCCAGAACAGCACGCGATGCTGGAACTCCACCGGCACGCGGAAGTAGGCGAAGATGAGCGCGATGACGAACACGTTGTCCATCGAGAGCGACAGCTCGATGATGTAGCCGGTGATGAAATTGATCGTGTCCTGCTTGGTCCACGAGTCGGCCATCGCCGGGGCGACGAAGAACGCGAAGAGCATCGCGCAGGTGAACCAGATGCACGTCCACATGAGCGCCTCGCGGAACTTCACCACATGGGCGCGGCGATGGAACACGCCCAGGTCCAGCGCGAGAAAAATCAAAATACAGACAATGAACCCGGTCCAGTGCCAGGGAGTGATGGTGGTCGCAGCAAACATTGTGGCGAATGGAAGGAAGCGCGCGGGGAAATTGCAAGCCGCGAGGACGATTCCAACAGTTATACTTTCACGCCGTAGTTAATGCTCATCGCGCCGCCGAGGAGGTTCACGATGCGCACATCGCGGCAGCCGAGGCGCTCCATCGCAGCGGCCACGCCGCGTTGTGCGGGATAGCGCTGGAGCGATTCGAGGATGTAGGCGTGCGTGGCGGAATCGCCGCAGAAGAGTTTTCCGAACACAGGTACGACAAGGCGCAAGTAGGTGAAGTAGAGCGTGCGCAGCAGCGTGTTATCCGGCTTGCCGAAATCCAGCACGAGCAGGCGCGCGCCGGGCTTGGCGACGCGGTGCATTTCGCGGAGGCCGGTTTCCCAGTCGCGGAGATTGCGCAGGCCGTAGCCGACGGTCACGAGGTCGAAGGTGTGGTCCGCGAAGGAGAGCTGCATGGCGTCGCCTTGTTGGAATTGAGGATTGAGGATTGAGGATTGGGGATTGGGGATTGCGAGACGGCGCGCGGCCACTTGGAGCATGGCAGCACTGAAGTCCACGGCGTTCACCGTCACACCTGCGCCCGCCAGCGCGAAGGCGATGTCGCCGGTGCCGCAGCACACGTCGAGGGCGCGCTCGCCGGAGCGCACGTTCGCCATCCGCACGAGCCGCCGTTTCCAGGCGCGATGCAGGCCAAGGCTTTGGAGGTCGTTGATGAGATCGTAGCGCGGAGCCACGCGCGCGAAGAGGTCGTTGACCTTCGCGGCGCGCTGCTCGCCTTCGATGTAGAACGGGTTCGCCATGCTGTGAACGCGCGGCACTGTGCCAGCACCGGGCGTGGTGAAAAGGGAAGTTTGCGCGCCCGCGTCGCACGCATCACGAAAGATTTCTCCGTCACGCTCAAGTGAAGGCTCCGACACGCCGAAGTTACTTCAGGCAAAAATATTTTATGGGCAGCACCACCGCCACCGAGCGATCAAAGATTCTGCTGGTTGATGACGACCAGGACTTCCTGGAAGTGTACTGGGAGATTCTGAAGACGCTGCCCAGCGGCCCCGGCGTTCACACCGCCTCGACCGGTGCGCGCGCGCTGGCCATGCTCGAGTCGGAGCCGTTCAATCTCCTCATCGTCGATCTCAACATGCCGAAGATGGACGGCCTGCAGGTCATTGCCATCGCCCGCCGCAAGTATCCCGCGCTCCGGGTCGTGGTCTGGACGTGCATCGCGGACGAACAATTTCGCGCCCGCGCCTACGGCATGGGCGTGGATCAATACTGGCAGAAGCCCGCCTCGGAGCAGGAGCGCCAGCACTTTCTCGACTCGATTGACTCCCTGCTCGAACGCGAGGCGCACAGCGGCTTTCGCGGTGTGCAAAGCAAGAGCCTCGTGGATTTGATCCAGCTCGAATGTCTTTCGCAGAATTCCACCACGCTCAAGATTACGCACGGCCAGGATGAGGGCCGAATCTGGATCGAGGGCGGAGAAATCTTTGACGCGGAAGTGGAGGAACTGAAAGGCGAGGCCGCGTTCCGAAAAATTCTTGGCTGGAAGACGGGCAATTTTGAATTGCAGCCCGGCGAACACACGAAGCAGCGCGCCATCTTCAGTTCCTATCAGGCGCTACTGCTGGAAATTGCGCAGGAGATGGACGAAGCGGGCGGCGCGGATGGCAACGGCCTGGGCCTGAGGCTGGACGCGCCTTCGCCGCTGATGGGCCTGACGCGCTTCAACGGTGTGCAGTTTGTCCTCTCGGTCGGTCCCGGCCCGAAGTGCGAGACGAAATCTTGGGGCCTCGAAGCCGCTGATCATGTTGCCGAATGGGCCCAGCAATCGCTCAAGGACTTCGCCGCATTGGGCGATAAACTTCATGTGGGACACTTGCAACAAATGACCGCGCTCAGTCCGGCGAATCACGTCGCGCTGGCCGATTCGGCCAAGGGCGAACTGTGCGTCGGCTTCCGCTCGAACATGAAGTCCGACGAAGTGCGCGAGACGATGAGAAACATCCTGGCGAAATGGGCCGCATGAAACTTTTTACCCGACGCAAATTCACCGGCACTCCGGCCAAGCTCCCCTCGGGCGCCTTCGCGCTCGACCGCGACGGGCGCGTGGTCGTCTCGACGCTGCCGCGCAATTTTTCCCAGAGCGACATGAAGGAAATCGGCGCGCGCGTGCTGGCCTTCTTTCGCGGCGCGCAGCAGGCGCAGATGCCGCTGCACGAGCTG
>JANNGC010000706.1:0-2005 GCA_031380445.1 Pedosphaera sp. | reverse complement strand
GCCTTGCGGAGGTCGCCGCTGCGGAGGTCGGCGAGGTCGGGGCCGAGCATCTCGGTGAGGAGCGTGGCCTGGCCTTTCTTCACGGCCTGCTCGATGTTGCGGAAAATCGCCCGGCGGCTGGCCAAGGCCTCGAAGCAACCGTGGTTGCCGCAGCCGCACTCGGGGCCGTTGATGTCGATGACCATGTGGCCAATTTCGCCGGCGGTGCCGTTGAAGCCGGAGTAGGGCTTGCCGTCGATGAAGATGCCGGCGCCGATGCCGGTGCCGACGAAGATGCCGATGAGGTTGCGCGGTTTGCCCTTGTGCTCGGCCTCGAAGACGCCGAGGGCGTGGAGCTTGCAGTCGTTTTCGACGAAGACGGGCAGGTCGAGCAGTTTCTCCAGATCCTTCTTCAGCGGCGCGTCCTTCCAGCCGAGGTTCGGGGCGAAAATGACGCGGCCATCCTCGTGGTTCACCGCGCCAGGTGCGCCGATGCCGATGCCATTGATCTGCTTGAGGGACATGTCGGACTCGTCCACCACGTCGCGCACGCAGCGGGCGATGCGTTCGATGACGCCATCGAACCCCCGCTCAGGCTTGGTGCGGAGCTTGGCCTGGCCGACGCAGTTGAATTGCGCGTCGAAAACGCCAGCCAGAATCTTGGTGCCGCCGAGATCGACGCCGAGATGGAAGGTGGGCGAGGGCATGGGTTAGACGTGAAACGCAAAGAGCAAAACGTAGTGGGTCATTGCGGGGGGAGGATGAGGAGTGAAAGGTGCATGTCGCTGGCTGTCGTCGTTACGTTTCACTCCCGCTCATTTCGTCGCGAGCACCATCTGGATCTTCTTCTGAAGTTCGTGGCTGATGTCGTTCGGCGGGCGGTCGCCGTCGATGATGCTCAAGCCGTAAATCTTTTGCAGACGATGGAACTGCCCGGCCATCCTGGCCTGGTAGCGGATGAAGCTGTCAAACATATCCCGCGAAAAACCGAGGTCCATGCCGCTCTCCCAGTAATCGAGCGCGAAGTCCTTGGCGAAGTTCCGCTGCACGAGCGTCTCAGGGCTGACATTGAGGTAGAACACAGCGTCCGGGACGAGCGCCATGCCGTAGAGATTTTTCAGCCAGCGCATGTCCATGCCGCGGACGAGGTCGCGCGCCATGAGGGTGTAAATGTAGCGGTCGGCGAGGACGATGAACCCGGCGCGCAGCGCGGGGAGGATGGAGTTCTCGAGCTGGTCAGCAAAGTCCGTCGCGTAGAACAGGCTGAAGGTGGTCCGGGAAAGAATGTTCCCCCGCTTCGCCTGATCGAGTTCCTCGCTGACGAGCGTCGAGCGCTTGAGCCCGACCTGTGCGGTGGCGTGGCCGTTCTGCTCGAGCCAGGTGACGAGGCGCTCGATCTGGGTCGAGCGACCCGACCCGTCGGCGCCTTCGACGACGATGAGGCGCCCGGCGAGTCGTTCGAGATCGACGTGGGGCAGGCCGTGTCCGTAGAAGCGGCGCGTCGTGCGCAGCGGGACGACGATGCAGTTGCGGGAGGTCTTGCGGGCGGCGCGGGCGGCGGCAGTCATGGTCAGCGGGTGGCGGCGAGGGCGTGCGTGAAGTTTTGATCGGCGGTGAAATCCTGGAGCTTGAGCCGCGAGCTGATCATTTCGCGGACGACGCTCTGCTGCGCTTCAATGGGCTGATTGGCGTCGAGAGTGATAAAGCGAAATTCCGGCGCCATGGCCAGGTATTGCTCAAGCATCCGGCCCTGAAAGATGCGGAAGCTCTCGTAGGGATCGGTGGAGAGCCGCATGTCCATGCCGGCTTCGAAGTATTTTAGCTGGGGCCGGCCGTCCAGGATGCGCTGGAGCGAGACTTCGAGGTCCGCGCGGAAGAAGAACGTGAGATCCGGCAGCGCCGCGAAATTGTAGATGCCGCGCACCCATTCCGGCTGGCAGCCGCGCACCACGTCTCGCGCGTAGGCCGTGAAGATGTAGCGGTCGCAGAGGACGAGATAACCGGCGCGGAGCAGCGGCACGAGCTG
>JANNGC010000679.1:0-1533 GCA_031380445.1 Pedosphaera sp. | reverse complement strand
TTCCGCCTCGTTGACCCGCGCGAGCCGGAACGGACGGCGCATGCGGCGACGCCAGATCGCCACGCGGCGCAACCGCTTTTCCTCCGCCCACTGGAACGCGATCCATTCCGACAACGTCGGGCGAATGTCTGGCAGCGTCTCGATGAAAGTCAGCCCGGCCTGCGGTTTGCCGGTGACGTTGCGGATGCTGACGCGATAGTGAACAGGCACGCCGACGCTGGCGAAACGCGGCAGAATCCGCTCAACCTCAAAACGTCCCCGGAACCATCCGCTAAATGCGAACGCGAACAGCAGCATCACGACGATCAGACAGAGCAACTGGTAGCAGACGTTGTTCTCGGTATCCAAAGACAGCGGGGCGACGACCGAGAGAGCGATCAGGAAGCCTATGCCCACCGGCGTGAAACGTCGCCGCACCCAATACCGCACCGACGACGTCGCCCGGTAGAGCAGGTAGAGAAGTCTCAGGAGCGGTCGCACAACTCAGGGGGCGCCCTACGCCGGCACCGGGATTTTTTTCAGCACTTCCTCGATCACACTTCGCGCCGTCTGGCCCGAGAACCGTGCCTGCGGCTCCATCATCAGGCGATGCGCCATCACGGGCACGGCCAGTTCGCGCACCTGCTCCGGGCTGACGAAATCAAGCCCGTCGAACAACGCCAGCGCCTGTGAAGTCTTCATCAGCGCGATGGACGCGCGCGTGCTTGCGCCGAGTTGCACGCCCGGCGCGGTGCGCGTCGCGGAAACCAGGTCAACGATGTAACGCTTCAATTCTTCGCTAATGCGCACGGTCTGGGCCACGCGCTTGAGTTCGATCACCTCGGCCAGCGTCACGGCGGCATTGAGCGACTCGATGGGATGCCGGTTTGCCTGCGCGGTCAGGATCGCGACCTCGTCCACCGCGCTGACGTAGCCGAGCGTGAACTCCATCGCAAACCGGTCCATCTGCGCCTCGGGCAGCGGATACGTCCCGCGAAACTCCACCGGATTCTGCGTAGCGATCACGAAGAACAGTTCGGGCAATATGCGCTTCTCGCCATCCACGCTCACCTGCGCTTCGCCCATGGACTCCAGCAACGCCGACTGCGTGCGCGGCGAGGCCCGGTTGATTTCATCCGCGAGCATGATGTTCGTGAAGATCGGGCCCTCATGGAAATGGAACAACTGGTCGCGCTGGCTGAAGACGGACACGCCGAGAATGTCCGACGGCAAAAGATCGGGCGTGAACTGGACGCGCTTGAACGTGGCATCAATGGAACGGGCCAGCGCCTTGGCCAGCGTGGTCTTGCCGGTGCCGGGAAAATCCTCGAGCAATACATGGCCGTCGCTGGCGAACGCGGCGAGCACCTTGCGCAGCGCGTCGGTCTGTCCCTGGATGACCAGTCCGATATTGCCGAGCAGTTTCTGGAACACATCCCTGGGAGCGAGCGGGCGAGTCATAGCGAATTATCGGAGTGAAGCCTTGAAAAAACAAATCACGAACATGACACCTGATTGGACACCGCTGGGGCCGGATAGTTCCGCCGTAGCCGC
>JANNGC010000677.1:0-10069 GCA_031380445.1 Pedosphaera sp. | reverse complement strand
GCGCGTGGCGTGGATGTTCTTGCCGGTGGAAAGGTCCATGACGGTGTCCGCGCCCCACTTGGTGGCCCAGCGCATCTTCTCGACTTCCTCCTCGATGCTCGACGCGACGGCGCTGTTGCCGATGTTGGCGTTGATCTTCACCAGGAAGTTGCGCCCGATGATCATCGGCTCGGACTCGGGGTGATTGATGTTGTTCGGGATGATGGCGCGGCCGGCGGCGACTTCGGCGCGGACGAACTCAGGCGTGATCTGCGCGGGGATACGCTGGGGGAAACGGCGGAAGACGGAGGGGGTGAATTCGGAGTGCGGAGTGCGGAGTGCGGAGTCCTGCGCGCTCCCGGCGTGTTGCTTACCCAAATCGTTTCGCTTGTTGTCGCGGCTCAATTCCGCAATCCGAATTCCGCACTCCGCACTTTGCATGCTCTCGCGGATGGCAATGAACTCCATCTCCGGCGTGATGATGCCCTGCTTCGCATACCAAAGTTGCGTGACGGGATGGCCCTTGCTCGCGCGCAGCGGCTTGCGGCGCTGACCGAGCAGTCCGGGAAATTCCACGAGCCGGTTCTTCTCCGCCTTGCTGGCGAACTCCGCGTGCTTGCCGGAGAGATAGCCGTTGTCCATCGGCTTCACTTCGCGCCCGTCGTATTCCGCGACATCGCCGCGCTTCAAAATCCAATCGCGACGGAGCGCAGGCAACCCTTCGTCGGAGGAACCCGTGAAACCCGGGTCGCCCCACGGGCCGCTGCAATCGTACACGCGCACGGGCGCGTTCTTCGTCACCGCGCCGGTGTAAGACTTCGTGTCGCTGACTTCGATCTCGCGCACGGGCACATGCACGTCGGCGTGGAGTGCGCCGGGCAGATAGACGCGTTTGCTGGCGGGCAGTTGTTCGCTGCTGTGCGGTTCGAAGGAATCTTTGGTCGCGATCATAGTTTCACCAAGGGAAGCCGGGAGAGTGGTTCAATCCTTGCGCCGGCATTATCCGGATCAAGTGACGGGTCTTCAGCGCTCACGCTCTGAACTCTCAGCGTCACCGCGAAAAATCATCGCGATGATTTGGCTCCCCGAGTGCGCGGACGATGTTCGCGGGCGCGCGGCAAGTCAAGGCACGCGCGGCGCAACATTTGTGCAACGGCGCGTGTTCAGGATTGCCAAAGAGCGCGGCGTTTGTTTTCTACCGCCGCGTTGGTGCGAAGGTTTTCGGTTCCTCACGACCTGCGTCATCAAACAAACAACGTCCGTCATTGAAAGGAGATTGAGAGTTCACATGGCTCTATCGAAAAACACGCTCGCGTACATTGCCGCCGCCCTCTTGCTGTCACCGCTGCACAGCGTCCGCGCCACTGATCTCGTCTGGACCAATCTGTCCGGCGGCAACTGGGCCACGGCGGCGAACTGGTCGCCGAACCTGGCGCCCGCCGCGACCAACTCCGTCATCATCACCAACGCCGGCACCTACACCGTGACCATCAGCGCGGCCACGGCAGTGAGCAACATCCTCGTCGGCGCGCGCGGCGTCGCGGGCACTGTGACCTTGAGCGTGACGGAGCCGCTCACGCTCGGCGGCAGTGCGACGTTTGAAACGAATGGAACCTTCGCGCTCAGCGACGTGGTCCGGACGGCAGGCGGGATCATCCAGATCGGCGGGCGCATGAATTGGGCGAGCGGTTCCATCATCGGCCCGGGCCGCACCATCGTGACCAACACCGGCACCATTTCGTTCAACGGCTACAACACCGCCAAAACGCTCTCGACGAACATCCTGGAAAACTACGGCACGCTCACCTACTCGGGCGACGCGGGCTTCGGGCCGGGGCTGCTGCCGAATCTCACCGGCGGCGCGTGCCTCACGAACCACCCGGGCGGCACCCTACGCATCGGCGAGGGCAACGGCTACAACTACTCCGGCTCGCAGACGCCGCGCTGCTGGATCGTCAACCACGGCACCATCACCACCGCCGGTTCCGCCGCCACGCCCGGACGCATCACCGTGGACCTGCTGAACTACGGCACGCTCTCCGGCGGCTTTTGCTACATTGATCGCGGCACGAATTTTGGCACGCTCGAGTTCCGCAACACGCTGGCCGAGCTGTCCTTCTTCGGCGACGAGGCCACGGGTGATTATTTCTCCTTCGAGCCGGGCACCACGCTGAGTGGCGCGCGGCACAACATTGACGTGGCCGGGTTGGTGGCGTGGAACGCGCCGGCCACGGTGCAGAACGGCGAACTCACCGTCGGCGCGGCCTCGGGCGGCTTCACCTCGGCGGGCGCGCGCTTCATCACCGGCGCGGGCTACACGAACACTTTTCAAGTCACGGTGCTGCGCGGAGAATTTCAGGTGCCGACGAACGGCACGGCCGACCTGCGCGCGCTCAACGACACCTTGAGCAACGGCGCGTGGACCTATCTCATCAACAACCTCGGCGTCATCCGCGCCGACACCGTGAGCCACACCGCGCGCAACTTCGACAACCGCGGCCTGCTCGTCATCCGCACGAATCTCTCCCTCGCGGGCGGCGCGTTTTACGGCACGACGCGCGGCACCGTCGTCATTACCAACACCGGCGGCGGCACGTTCACCGGCAGCACGATTGGCAACCAGTTCTTCCACAACTCCGCCTCCGTGCTCGTGGACACCGCGACGACGTTCACCGATTCCGTTTTTGAAAATACGCCCGGCGCGTTCCTGAATCTCGCGGCGGGCGCGCTGCAAACCGGCCCTTCCTCCGTGCTGAACTTCGGCACCGTCCAGGGCTACGGCACCATCAGCGTCGCGACGACGAACGCCGGTCTCGTGCTCGCCGATGATTCGCTCGGGCGCACGCTCACCATCAGCGCGCTCGTGCAGACGAACGGCCAGACGCGCGTGCGACGCGGCGTGCTCGGCGGCAGCATCAACATCGCAGGCGGCTACATCAGCGCGACCAACCAGATGACCGGCACGCTGCGCAACAACGCCGTCTTCGGCCCCGGCACGCCGTTCGGCCTGCTGACTATCGCGGGGAATTACACCAACGAAGCAAACGCCATCCATCACATGCCGATCAAAGGTGCGCTCGCGCTGCGCGACTTTCCGCAAGTGCGCGTGAGCGGCACCGCGAAGCTGGCCGGCACGCTCAACGTCACCTTCACGAACGGATTCTTTCCCGTCATCGGCAGCAGCTACACCGCGCTGACCTACACCGCGCGCTCGGGCGCGTTCGACCAGATTCTCACGCCCGACTACGACTTCGACGTGACCTACTACCCGAACGCCCTCGTGCTCCGCGCCTCGAATGCGCTGCCGAATGTCGTGGTGAGCGCGCCCGCGACGCAGCTCGTTTGCACGCCGTTTTTCCTGAACGCCAGCGCCACCGATCTCGATGGCGTGGTCACGAACGTCACCTTCCGTTTCGGCGCGAGTGTCATCGGCTCGTTCCCGGCGAGCAGCGGCGCAGTGCGCGTGCTCTACGATTTCCCCGGTCAGGTTTCATTCAGCGCCACCGCCACGGATGATCGCGGCGGGCAGAAGACGGTGACGACGAATGTGACCTACGTGACGATGCCGCTCCATGTGATCAACCTCGGCGGCTTCTTCGAGACGAACACGGCGTTCAAGCTCTGCATGTTGGGCGAGGCCGGATCAAACTACGTGGTGCAGGCGGCGGAGCTGTTCAGCCACCCGGTCGTCACCAACTGGCATGACGTCGGCACGATGACTTATTCCAACGGCATCTTCCTCTACCGCGACCACGACACCACGAACTTCCCGAGGCGTTTCTACCGCGCGCGGCAGGAGCCTTGAGGAACTGAAACGGCGCCGGCCGAGCGAGAGCGGCACCGGCGCTTTCGCGCGGGCGGGAGGTGTGGGGATTTTCCAAACATGTCGCGCGGTCGAAAGCGGTGTCGCCGCTCTCGCTCTGCCACCGCAGTCCAAAAGCACGCCGCGACCGCTCGAACGACCGGCGCTGGTCGGGCACCGCTGTCCCCAGCGCGCCGAGGTGAGGCGTGGGCGAGTTTGGAAACGTCCCTCCGCTTCCGGCGCGGCGCGGTGAGGACACCGGCGCCCTACCTTTGCGCCGTTCTCCAGCCACGCCTTACGGCGGGATAAGGCTTCCCAGAAAAGAGCCGGTCGGCTTTCATGCGGGCGTTGAAGACCAAGCCGGAGGATGGCGCTTCCAAGCTTCGGTCGTCACGCCGCAACGATGCTGACACGCAATATGCAAATTAGTGAATTGAACTCCATCCTTCAGGCGGCGGTCGGCCCGGTCATTTTGATCTCGGGTGCGGGCCTGCTGATCCTGTCCATGACGAACCGGTTCGCGCGGGTGCTGGACCGCTCGCGGCAGGCGGTGGCCGCGCTCCGCAGCGCGCCCCCGCAGGAACAAAAGCGTTTTGCGGCGCAACTGGAAATCCTGGTCCGACGGGCGCGCTTGCTGCGTGCCACCATCAGCTTCGCCGTGCTGAGCGTGCTGATTGCCGCGATTCTCGTCATTGCCCTGTTCCTGACCGCGTTTCTGCATGTGAAGGTCGTGCTGCTTTGCGCGGTGCTGTTTGGGGCGTGCTTGGTTTCACTCATCATTTCCCTGCTGCTTTTTCTGCAAGACCTCAACCTGTCCCTGGCGGCCTTGAAGCTGGAGCTGGGGCAGGAAGGATATCCGATCGATTGACCGTAACGGTCGCTGGCCGCAGCGCCGTCCATTTCGCGGCGCGGCGCAAGTTCCAAGGCCACGCTTCCCGGCGGGATTAGGCTTCCCAGAAAAGAGCCGGTCGGCTTTCATGCGGGCGTTGAACACCAAGCGTGCATGAGAGCTTTCCAAACCCCTCACAAGAAACTCACGGTATGGATTCTTGCGTTGACTTGGTTGCTCCTTCAGCCCGTTGCCTCTTGGGCTTACTACGAGACGAACTTTCGGCGGGGAGCGTATTCGCCCGAGGCTGACACAATCGTCATCGGCCAGATGCAAGCTGTCGTGGGGTGGGTTATGACGAGTCCGATATTTCTCGGCTTCTTCTGGTTCTGCTTTCGCCAGTATCCCGGACGCGTTTCGCTATTTGCGTTCCAGCGTGTGCGACCGGTTTGGTCAATCATCTGGAGCATTATCATACTTACGCTTGCTGCTTTTGAAGCTCGGTCCCTAGTTACAAGCGTTGTGGGCTGGTTTCCGTTCGACGTTTTAGCCGAGTTGCTGGCTATCTACGTGTTGCTTTGCTGCCGCAGCTCCTTGATGCATTCGAGAATTCGGGTTGTTCGGCACAAAGCCGCGCAACCGCTTGAACGACCCTAGAGTCAGCACATAACCCGTTGAAATAATTTTCATGGCCGACGCGCGGCGCGCGCTTGCTTCGGTTTTTGCCGCCCCGTTACCTTCGCGCCCCGTGACGACGACTGCGACCCGTGCCATTCCCGATTCAGAGAAAAAACTCTGGTCATACATCAACCTGAAACTGGCCGCTCTCGGCTGTCCCACGGCCCTCGCGGCCCAGGACGCCGAGTTCCAGGAGATGGTGTCCTCGCTGCTCCAGCATCAGCGCGAGACGGAGCGGTTGCTGGCGAATTATCTCTGCCCCGCCGACTGGCGCATCCAGACCTTCCTCGACGAGTATCTCTACGAAACCGGCCTCGCGCCCAAGCTGCCGTGGCGCACCTTCGTGCTCGACCGCGCCGGACTCGCGCGCGCGCTGTCGCTGCCGCCGGACAAGGACTTGTTCGCGTCGGACATTCTCACGTCGTATCGCGTGAAGCAGGGCGTGCTGCACAATCCCAAGAGCGACCGCCGCACCACCGAGGGCGTGTTCCATGTGACCGAGGGCGGGTTGCCCATCCCCGATGACAAGAAGGCGGTGCCGAAACGGACGTTCGCGGAACTGCTCGCGAAGGCGCTGGTGCTGCCGCCGGATTTGGCGCGGCTGCCGTTCACGTCGTCGCAGGCGGACGAGGCGCGGTGTCATGTGTCGCTGCTGCTGCGGCCCATCGTGGTGCCGGAGGTGCCGGGGTTCATCCCGGAGAAGCGCATGGAGACGCGGTTCTTCGCGCCGGGAAATTTGGTCAGCAACTTGGACTTCGTGGAGACGATCTTCGGCAATGGCGGCGATCCCTTCCTGCCGGAGAACGACGCGGGCTTGGACACGGAACATTGGAGCGGTCACACGGGCTGCGTCATTCTTGCGCCGCATTTGATTCGCGTGAAGAAGCGCGACGTGGGCCTGCCCAAGTGGGACGACGCCACGGAACGCCAGCGCCGCGACAGCATGTGCTGGAAGAGCGAGGACGAACTCTACAACGGCGGCAACGCCTTCAAGCTCACCGCGCGCGACGAACGCGGCGTGGTCGTGACGATCATCGCGGACAATTATTTCGGTTACTGCAAGAAAGAGGTGAAGACGCAGATCAGCTACGCGGCGAACCTCTTCGGTCTCGCGGAAGAAGAGCACGCGGGCGGCGCGCTGGTGTTTCCGAGTTACGACTTGGGCGAGGAACTGATCGGGCGCAAGCACATGCCGAGTCTGGATTATTCCTTCGACGAAGTGGTGAAGCTCTACGGCGCGATGATGGACGTGAAGCCCGAGGGCTACGCCATTGATAAGAAAAATCACGACGTGATTTACGTGAGCGAGCATGTGCAGTTCGACCTGAGCGAGCAGAAGGTGAGCTGGCCGCACGACGGCGGCACGCAGAGCATGAAGATGCAGGCGGGGAAAGTTTACGTGCGCCCGAGCGGCTACAAGATCCACATGGAGCGCATCGCCAACACGAAGAACTGGCGGCTGGTCGGCACGGTGGGCGAAGGCGTGTTCTGTCACAAGCCCTGCACGGTGAGCGGCGGCGGCAAGTCGGAAATCTCGAAGGCGGTCACGGATTCCATTCTGCAAGGCCCGGTCTTCGTGTCGGACTTCAAAAAGGATTTCGCGCTCGTGGACGAATTGATCAACCGCGACTACCACAACCGCTTCAAAGACGCCGCGAAGAACAACCAGGACTCGCGGCCCATTCTCAGTCACGAGCGCAGCATTGGATCCGTGATCAAACTGCTCACGCCCGCCTCCCGCGAATACTCCGCCGATTACAACAGCTGGCTGCTGCGCATCCCGCAGCACGTCAAGGAACTGCTCTTCGTGGTGAAGCGTTTCTACAAGCCCGAGTGGGGCGGCGACTGGCGCAAGCATTTCAGCGTGGACGTGATCAATGGCGTGCCGGGGAACGAATTGAAGTTCGAGAACCGCAAGCTCGTCGCGAGCTACGTGCGCATCGGCTACGAGGCGGACGGCTCGTGGCGGACGTTTGGGCTGCGCAGTGATTTTCATCCAGCCTCGAAGATTCAAATGGAGGACGACATCACGGCCAGCGTCGTGGTGCCGGTGGAGAAGCTGAAGGGCCTGAATCCGACGTTCAACAATCCGTGCGCGAAGTTTTCCCAGAATTGTGAGAACCGTTTGTTCCAGCGCCCCGACGACGCGATTCATCGCGGCTACGACAAGCAGGCGGAATTGGATTTCTCGCGCGGCGGCAACTTCTTCTCGAACTACGAGCCGCTCGATCTGAACACCGCGAAGCAGATGTTGGAGGACGTCATTGAGTTCAGCCAATACACCGAACCGGTGCAGCGGCTCATCCGCGAATACGTCGCCGAGAGCAGCGCGAGCTATCTCGTCGCCACGTCGCACCCGCGCGTGATCAACGGCAAGCCGACGAAGAATCCGCGCTATCTCCAGCCGCGTCCTGACTTGATGGATCCGCGCGACAGCTACGTAGCGGATGTTTCCATGCGCTTGCAGCGGCGCATTCCACTCGGCCAGTTTGTGCCGAAGCCGGTGAACGTGGTCGTGCCGGGGCGCCGCAACAATCCACCGGAGCCGGGCATCCGTTCGCTCGCGGTGTACAACCCGATTCACTTCATGGAACTGCCCGAGCTGTTCATGGAGTTCATCTGCTCAATGACCGGCAAGTCTCCGTCCACGACCGGCGCAGGCAGCGAAGGCGCGTTGACGAAAGGCCCGTTCAACTGCCTCCCGCCCATCCTCGACGTGAACGACGCGCTGGTGAGTTACCTGCTCACGGGCTATCAGGGCTTTGTGACCGCCGCCGGTTACGTCGGCCCGCAGGCGCGCGTGGATCACGATGTCAGTTTGCTGGTGCCGGAAATCCTCTCGCGCATGACCGTTCAAGAGCGCGATCCGAAATTCCTCATCGAGAACAACTACCTGGAGAAATGCCGCGACCTCACGCACGACGGCAAGCCCGTGCTCTCCGCTCGGCTCGGCTACCGCATCACGGCGCGGTTCGCGCGCACGTATTTCGGGCGGATGTTCAATCACCCCGACCGCATCTTCACGGATGCGATGCTCAAGCCCGAGACGCAGGACCTCGCCATCTTCGCCGACGGCATGGACAACATCGTGGCCACGCAGCGCAGCGTGGCGCAGCATTACTTCGCCGACGGCAGCATTGAACTGGCGTGCCCGCCGTTGCAGGCGCTGCTGCACATCATGGCGCACGGACAGTTTGAAGGCCGCGAACTGAGCCACGCGAAGGTTCGTTCGCTGTTCACGCGCGAAACTTTCCTCGCCAGCGACTGGTATGCGGAACGACTGCGCGCCAAGCAAATCGTGGACAGCAAGCTCTGGCAGCGCCACGTCAGCTACCTCACGAAGTTCATCACCAAGCCGCACTATGGCGAGGAGGCGGCGCGACTGGGCATTGAGCCACGGCTGCATCAGGCGCGGAACGAACTGAAGCGCGTCACCGCGCCCGCGTATCTCGGTGAACTGCGCGGCACGCTGGGCGTGAATCCCCTGCCCGCCACCGCGCGGAACGAATCGCAGCGTGAACTGAAGATGGCCGGTGCGATGTGAAGCGTGCCCCGGCGGGAGGCCGGGGCGTTTTCAATCCTGAAAGGATTGCATCGTCCAGCCCAGGGTTGCCGAGTCCGCGAGGCTACCCTGGGTGGCGATTTGAAAAGTATCTCCCAACTCTGAAAGAGTTGCATCAAACCCCGCCCGCCGACCTTTGATTCAACTCATTCAGAGTTGATGAAATCATCACGCCACAAACCCAGCGTAGCGCCTCGGCGTCGCAACGCTGGGCTGGATTATCTGAATCCTTTCAGGATTCAAACGCAGGCACTCAGGCCGGCGTGTGAAGAAGAGCTGGAGGTGCATTCCGGCGGGACGCGACGGACACGCAGTTAAAAGACAAAAACGGCGCGAACCTTGCGGTTCGCGCCGTGATTGTTTTCGGTTCCTCAACGATCCGCTGACGCGGATCAAAATCGCCTACTTCGTCGGCACCGTCTGGATGGTTTGCAGGATGCGGCCCGCGATCTTGTAGGGGTCGCCCTGCGAGTTCGGACGGCGGTCTTCCAAGTAGCCCTTGTAGCCGTTGTTCACGAAGCTGTGCGGCACGCGGATGGATGCGCCGCGGTTCGCGACGCCGTAGTTAAACTTGTCGATGGACTGCGTCTCATGCAGGCCGGTCAGCCGCAGATGATTGTCCGGGCCATAGACGGCAATGTGCTCGTTCTTGTATTTGTCGAACGCGGCCATGAGCGCCTCGAAGTATTCCTTGCCGCCGGTCTCGCGCATGAAGGTGGTGGAGAAGTTCGAGTGCATGCCGGAGCCGTTCCAATCCACGTCCTTGCCCAGCGGCTTGCAATGATAGACCACGTCCACGCCGTACTTTTCGCAGAGGCGGTTCAGGAGGTAGCGCGCCATCCAGACCTGGTCGGCGGCGGTCTTCGAGCCTTTGCCGAAGACTTGGAACTCCCACTGGCCCTTCGCGACTTCCGCGTTGATGCCTTCGTGGTTGATGCCCGCGTCAAGGCAGAGGTCGAGATGCGCATCCACGATCTCGCGCGCCACATCGCCCACGTTCTTGTAGCCGACGCCGGTGTAGTATTCGCCCTGCGGAGGCGGGAAGCCGCCGCCTTGCGGGAAGCCCAGCGGCACGCCGTCCTGGTAGAGAAAGTAGTCCTGCTCGAAGCCGAACCAGGTGCCTTCGTCGTCGAGAATGGTCGCGCGCGCGTTGCTCGGGTGCGGCGTCTTGCAATCCGGCATCATGACTTCGCACATCACGAGCACGCCGTTTTTCTTG
>JANNGC010000672.1:0-4868 GCA_031380445.1 Pedosphaera sp. | reverse complement strand
GCGCGGACATTCTCTCGGTGGGCGTAGCGAGCTTCGGGCGGTTGAACGGCGTGCATTACCAGAACCAGCATGAGTTCGATCCCTATCTTGCTGCGGTGAACAAGGGCGAACTGCCCGTCTATCGCGCCTACGTGCCGCCTGCGGACGAGCGGCTCATTCGCGAATTCATCCTGCACTTCAAGCTGGGCCGGAACAGCGTGAGCCACTTCCAGAAAAAATTCGGCGTGAATGTGCTGGAGCGTTTCGCCGCGCCGCTGCAACGGCTTAAGGACTGGGGCTTTCTGACCATCGAAGGCGATGAGTTGAAACTGAACCGCGAGGCGCTGCTCGAAGTGGACCGCCTGCTGCACGAGTTTTTCCTGCCGCAGCATCTGACGAGTCGGACGACGTGAATTGACGGCATGACACCAACATCAAACAAGGAATCGCGCCCCGTCGCCCTGCCCATCGCGTATCCGCTGGATGACTTTTACGCGCAGCAGGGACTGGCCTTGCCGCCTATTGAAGCGGTGACGGGCGACACGGTGCCGGAGCCGTATCGCGCGCTGCTCGTGCATCAGGACGACATGACGCCGACGCTGGAGAAATTTCACAGCGGAAAAATTCATCTCACCGTGATGCGCAGCCAGCAGCGCGGGGATTTTTACTTTCGCGAAGTGGTGCTGGTGCTCGACGGCTCGAACCGCCCGGTCGAGTTCGGTGCGATCAAGATGAACCTCACGCTCTTCTCCTCTGCCGCGCGCAAGCTCATCCTCGAAGAGCGCGAACCGCTCGGCCACATCCTGCGCGACTGCGCGGTGGCGCACGCCAGCCGGCCCAAGGCTTACCTGCGTGTCACGTCGGACGACTTCATCAACCGCGCGCTGAACATCACCGGCGCGCACACGCTTTACGGCCGGCGCAACACGCACTTCGACACGCAGCAGCGCGCGCTCGCCGAGATCGTGGAAATTTTGCCACCTGAAAAATTGAAGAAATAATTTATGAAAACTGATTACGACGTTCTCATCATTGGCGGCGGCCCGGCGGGCAGCTCGTCCGCCGCAATTCTGGCCGAGCACGGGCATCGCGTGCTCATTCTCGAGCGCGAGAAATTCCCGCGCTACCACATCGGTGAATCCATGATCCCGTTCACCTACGGGCCGATGGAGCGGCTGGGGCTGATTCCCCTGATGAAGCACTCTCCCTTCGTGAAGAAATACAGCGTGGCCTTCGTGTCGCCCAACGGCCGCGCGAGCCAGCCATTTTATTTCTTCAACCGCTACGACAAGGAGTCGGTCGCGCAGACGTGGCAAATCCTGCGCAGCGAGTTTGACGAAATTCTTCTCAACCACGCGCGCAGCAAAGGCGCGGAAGTGATCGAGGAAATCGCCGTCAAGGAACTGCTGCGCGAAGGTGACCGCGTGGTGGGCGTGCGCGCGCAGAAGAAGTCCGGCGAGGTCGTGGAGTTCCGCGCGCCCATGACGCTCGACTGCACGGGCAAGGAGGCCTTCACCGCCGTGCGCAACGGTTGGCGGCAGCGCGACCCGTATCTGAACAAGGTCGCGGTGTGGACCTACTACAAAGGCTCGAAGCGCGAGCCGGGCATTGACGAAGGGCAGACGACCGTGGCGATGCTCCCGGACAAGGGCTGGTTCTGGCACATCCCGCAGCACAACGACATGATGAGCGTGGGCGTGGTGGCGGAGGGAAAATATCTTTCGCGCGGCGGCGTGAAGGATTTGAAGGCCATCTTCGACCGCGAGGTGGAGGAGAATCTTTGGATCAAGGACCATCTCTCCGTGGGCGAGCAGGTCGGGCCGTATCGCATCATCAGCGAATACACGCAGCACGCGCAGCATTGCGGCAGCGAGGGGCTGCTGCTCGTGGGCGACGCATTTGCCTTTCTCGATCCGGTGTTCTCCAGCGGCCTGATGATTGCCCTCAAGAGCGGCGTGCTGGCCGGCGACACGGTGCATGAGGCGCTGGTGGCCCAAGATTTTTCCCCGGCGCGCTTCTCCAACTATGGGACCTACATGCGGCAGGGCGTGGAGAACATGCGCAAGCTGGTCTATGCCTTTTACGATCCGAATTTTTCCTTCAAGAAGGTCATTGATAAGTATCCTGAGGCCCAAGGTGAAATCACCGACTGCCTGAGCGGCGATGTGAACAAGGACTTCACGCCGCTCTGGAACAAGATTCGCGAGTTTGTGCCGCTGCCGGAAGATTTGCCGCTGGGGCAGCCGCTGATGGCCAGGGCGCGCGAGCTTCAGCCCGCTTCAGCTTGATGGGAGCGCGGCGCACGGAGGGGCCGTCGAAATTTTCAGAGTTTTTCGCCCAGCCAGATGCCACACTCGTTTCGTCCGGCTGGTAGCCGGACGAGACGGGCTGGTAGCCCGTTCTACCCAAACTGAATCACGCTTTCGCCTTCGCGGCAGTTTTCCGCGCGCGCACCGTTTTACCCGACACCCACGTTCCCTCGACCAGCAGCGAGTGCGGCAGGACGGGCAGTCCGCGTTCGTTGCGGTGAATCATGCCGATGAGGAAATCCACCGCCACTGCGCCGATGGCCGGGCCGTTCTGATAAATCCCCGCAAACGTCCCGCTCTGGTCCGCGCAGTTCAGATGCACGAAGCCCACGTCGTCCGGCACGCGCACGCCCATTTTCTTCAGCCATTCGAGCACGATTTCCTCGTGGCCAATCACGGCGTCCGGCTCTTGCGCGGCGAACCATTTGCGGAAGCTCTCGAAATTCCACTGCGCGTCATCCGGCACGAAGAGCGGCACGGAATGATCCAGGTCGCGCTGCTCGACAAGGAAGCTCGCAACCCATTGGCGGTCCACGCGCTCGTTCAAACTGGCGGGCAGTGCGAGGCCGAGACGTTTATAGCCGAGCGTGCGCAACTCACGCATCGCCGAGCGCATGGAGCGGAACTGATGATTCACCGCGCGATGCAGCAGCGGCTTAGTGAGCGAATAGCCAAGCGTGACCGCGCAGAAATTTTCCCAGCCCATTTCCAGTTCACCATGCGCAACCGGCAGCGGCGCGATCACCAACCCGTGAATGCTGCGCGTGAGGAGAATCTGCGTCAGACGTTCCGAGGTCATGCCCGGCTCGCGCAGCCAGAACGCTTCCACACCGTAGCCATGCCGGTCTGCCGACTCGGCCACGCCTTCGTAAAAGCTTTCGTAGAGCTTCGAGACTTTCCAACCGTCACGCGTCGGGAAGTTCGTGACGAAGCCGATGCTCAGGTGCGACTCGACGGGTTTGGCCGCGCGGCGATAGGTCATCAGCGCGGAGACGAGCGGGTTCGGGCGATAGCCGAGTTCGTCGGCGATGACCTGGATTCTTTTCTGGGTCTCAGGCGAAATGTTCGACTGCTTGCGGAGCGCCCGCGACACGGTCATCACGCTCACGCCCGCGCGCCGGGCGATCTCCGCTAACGTAACTGGTTTTTGTGGGAGCACGCGGCGGCAAGGCTAGGAGCGCGGGCCGGGATGTAAAGCCTCTAGTTACGGTTAAACTGGCGGGAAACAAATCGTTCAACCACACGGGCCATCAATGTTAAAGGAGCGCCGAGCATCGCTCGGCTCGGAGGAAAATTCGCCCAAGCCGAGCGATGCTCGGCGCTTCGTTCAGCCCGGCACAATCACGCTCTTCAACGCCTCCCAGCGCGCCGTCGTTTGCAGCGCCTCATTCGCCTGCGCCAAGGTGAACCGGTGCGAAACCATTTGCGCGAAAGGAAACCGCTCCTGGTTCACGCGCAGAAAATCAATCGCCGCTTTCAAATGCCGCGGCTCGCTCGACCACGAGCCAAAGACTTGCAACTGCTTGCGCGTGATGACGTGCGGATTCCACAGCACCGGCCCCGCGTCGCAGTAATGGCCGAGCACGAGATATTTTCCGCCGTCGCGGCACATCTCCATGCCTTCGCCGATGGCGCTCGGATGGCCGACGCATTCCAGCACCACGTCCGCGCCGAAGCCGCCGGTGAGTTGGCGCACGGCGTCGAGACGCGCGGCGGGTTCGCGCACTAGTTCGAGATCAATCACTTCATCCGCGCCGAAGCGCCGGGCGGTTTCGAGACGCGCCTTTGGGCCACCAATCAAAATCACGCGCGAGGCTCCGGCACTCTTGGCCACCGCGAGCGCGGCGATGCCGACCGGTCCCGCGCCTTGCACGACCACGGTGTCCTGCCACTCGATGCCCGTGCGCTCGACTCCGTGAATCGCCGTGATGAGCGCACAGCCCGCGCCAATGACGGACTCGGTGGGCAGGTCCTCGGGCAGTTTGAAAATCGTGGCGCGCGGGCGCAGGTAATGAAACTCCGCGTAGCCGCCGAGGAAATGCGGCGCTTCATCACAGCGATAGCCGATGCCATAGGCGCGACGCTGCGGACAGCGCGTGGGCTGGCGCTTCACGGCGCAGTAATAACACTGGCCGCACGACACGGTGGAATTCCACGTCACGCGGTCGCCGACTTTGAGTTGTTGTCCGGTCCAGTCATGTTCGAGGCCCGTGCCCAGTTCCACGATGCGCCCGACCGTTTCGTGGCCGAGGATGACGGGGAGTTTGATTGGCAACTCGCCCTTCCACAAATGCACGTCCGTGCCGCAGATGCCCGCCATCTCCGTGCGGATGAGCGCAGCCCCGGCCTCAACTTTCTCCGGCAGGGGAAACTCGCGCGGGACGAGCGGCATCTTGAAATTTTCCAGAACCGAAGCTTGGGCGGTGCGCATGGCGGCAGCGTGCAAACGCGGGCCGTGCGATTCAATAACAACCAGCGCGCGAGACTTTCCTGCTGGCGCGACGCGGCTTGGAAGCAACGCCAACGCGAGACTGGAAAGTCTCGCCACCTGCCGGCTGGAAAGCCGGCGTTACATTGGGC
>JANNGC010000626.1:0-3445 GCA_031380445.1 Pedosphaera sp. | reverse complement strand
ACTCCAAACGCTCCACGCATGACGAGGCGCGTGATGCCGCGCGCCAGCGTTTGGAGTGCGGTCGCTTCAGCGCCGCTTTGGAACCGTGGCAACTCCAAGTCACGCCCGAACCGAAGGCCGCGAAGCCCGAATGAAGGAACGCACCCGCCCCGCCGTTTCCTCCTGCGAGTAAAGTTCCGTGAACAGCCAGCGCAGCCCGCTCTCCAGTTCCTCCACCGTCATGCGCGCGGGACGGAAGTTCACATCGAAGAGCGTGCAACGATCCCAGTAACGCTCCGCGAGCAAACGTCCCTCGCTCCGCAGTCGCGCGTAGAGCGGCGTGCCGGGGAACGGCGTCAGCACGGAGACTTGCACTTCCGCCAGCCCCGATGACCGCACGAAGTCGCGAATCGCAGGAAAAATATCCGGCGTGTGCGTGTCGAGGCCGAGAATGAAACAGCCGTTCACGCTCACGCCGCGCGATTGCAGCACGTCCACCACACGCGTGGCTTCCGGCGCGACGCGGCGTTTCCAGTCCACCGGATCGATGCCGCTCAAGTCGCCGGCGCGCGGACTCTCAAAACCAATCAGCAACTGCCGGCACCCCGCCTCGGCGAGCAGGTCGCACAGTTCCAAGTCATCCGCCACGGAAGCGTCCGTCTCGGTGAACCAACGCAACTGTTCTGGCACCAGCGCGCGGAGAAGTTCCCGGCTCCACGCGTGATTGAGAAACGTGTTGTCGTCCGCGAACTCGAAGAAGGTTTGTCCACCGCCCTGTTTCGCCGCGCGAATTTCTTCGAGCACGAGAGCGACAGGCTTCTGATTGAAGCGCCGCGTGATGAGCAGGCTCGCCGCGCAGAACTCGCAGTGGCGCGGACAGCCTCGGCTCGTCTGCACCGTCAGCCGGTTGTAGCCGCGCGCCCGCAGCAGATCAAAACGCGGACGCGCGTAAAGCGACGGAGTGAACACGCCGTCGCGCGCGCCTTCGTAGCGCGGTTGCAAGGCGCCGCGCGCCGCATCCGCCAGCAACCGGGGCCACGCGCCTTCCGCGCCGCCGATGACCACCGCGTCGCAGTGAGCCAGCGCCTCATCCGGCAAACAGGAAACGTGCAGCCCGCCCATGACCACCTTCGCACCGCGCCGACGAAATTCACCCGCGACCCGATACGCATCGTCGATGGACGCGGTGAGCGAGGAGATGCCGACGAGATCGTAATCGCCGAGCGCGGGCAGGTTCGCGAGACCGTCCAGCTCAATGTATTCCACCTCATGCTCCGGCGGCGTGAGCCCGGCCACGGTGAGCAAGCCAAGGCTCGGCAGCGACGCGATGACTTTCCCGCGCCGCACAAACCCCGGCAACGTCACGCCCAGCGCCGCGAGTTCCGCCGTGCGCACGCGCACGCCGCTCATGGCGAGGAGGGCGATTTTCATTTGGGCGCAGGTGTGTTGGTCAAAAAGCGCGGGCTAAGTTGATTGGACAGAAGCAGCCAGTCGGCCTGATGATCTGCTTCGGATTTTGCATCGCTCCCGCGCCGCATACGAGGATTGGGAATCACCTCCCAGATGGCTTCCACAAAAACATCATTTGTCGTCAGCCACGCCTGCCCTTCTGGCAGCCGCTTCAATCCTTCGAGAAGTTGCCGCAGGCCTTCGCCGTCCGGGCCATGCCGGTGGATTCCTTCTCGGATGGTTTCGATTCGTTCCTCACGCGGCTGCGAACTGTCCGTGGCCCCTCGACGCCAATGTGGGCCAAGGTGAGTCATCATCGCGTCCAGTTTGGTGAGCAGCAGCGCCCGCACCCAGGGCGGATCATTCGTCTGGACTGCGCCGAAACACGCGGGCAGTTGCGTGAACACTTCGTACTCAAAAGGCTTCGGCGGCAGTGTCCGCGCTGGAGCGAAATCTCCGGGGTGACGCCTGGCCAGAAAATCGAGCGCCTCGCGCGGGCGTCCGGTCTTCATAAGTTGTTCCACCGCCACCGTGTTCGCCAACTCGCGCTGCGGAAGCACGGCGGCCGCAATCCATACCGCTGCGGCCACGGTCAGACCGCCCCAGCGCATCCGCTCCGCCACCGGAACCGGGAGCGGCTGGAGCAGTTGCTTCGGACGCCACGCCAGCGAGGCGAGCAAGGCCACCGGCGCAATCAGCAATGCTCCCGTGAACGCCGTGCTCATTGTCCGCATCATGATTTCTTCCTCAGGCGAATTCCTCATGCCGCCCATTCCCCTCATGATTCCTTTGGCAAAAGTGCCGCCGAAAAAGACCAACACCAGCACTTCCACCGAGGCCGCGAAGAGAACCCAGCACAGCGCCATGAGGAACGGCGCGCGCGTCGTCACTTGCAGCACACGGGCCATCAGCAGCACACGCCAGAATGAAACGATGCCGAGCAAAGCTACGTTCGCGTGCGTGGCGGAGACTGAATCCAGGAAGCGTTCGACCGGAATCGCGTAGAGCCAGGCGATGGGCGCGGTCATCCAGAACAGACCGAGGAAGGAGGGCCATGCGCCGCTCTCGGAAATTTTCAGATCACCCAAGACCGAGGACGAACGCCGCGCGAAGGTTTTATAGACCACGAGGTACATCCACGTTGCCGACACGAACGAAAACAGCAGCGACCCGAAGAACCACAGGAATGGTTTCTCCGCGATGAGCGTTTGATCGTAGTTGCGCGCGATGGAAGTCAGCAGCACGAGCGCGAGACCGGTCCACAACGCCGCCCGGCTGCCCGACACCCGGCGAATCGCCTCCGCCTGACCGAAGATGTATTTGATCCACAGGGCCGGTTGCATGGCGGAAAGCTACTCCGCTCCCGCCGCCGCAAGCAATCGCGCTGGTGCTTTAGGAAACAGGCAGTTCACTCCGCCGCCGCAACTGGCCGCACGCCGCGTCAATGTCCTTGCCACGCGAGCGACGGAAGTGCGCGACAAGCTTTCGCGCGCGTAACACTTCGGCAAAGGCTTCAGCCGTCTCGTCGGACGACGGCTCGTAGGCGATGCCGCGCAGGCTCAGACCGGTGGGATTGTAACGCAGCAAATTGATGTGCATCCGGCGCGAGCCGATCAACTCGGCCAGCAGACGCGCGTGTTCCAGCGAGTCATTCACGCCCGCTAGCAGACAATACTGAATCGTCACCGGCCGGCCGCGACTCGCCTGAAACCGATCCGCCGCGGCGAGAATGTCCGCGATGGGAAAGCGTTTCCCCATCGGCAGCAACTTGGCGCGCGTGGCGTCGTCGGGAGCGTGGAGAGAAACCGCGAGATGGATGTTCAAGCCCGTGGCTGTGAGGGCGTCGATGCCGGGCACGATGCCGACCGTGGAAACAGTAATCTGCCGCCAGCCGAGCGCACCGAGGGCATTGTCGGCCAGCCGCCGCACCGCCGAGAGCACCGCATCAAGATTGAGCAACGGCTCGCCCATCCCCATGAAGACAACGGTCTGAAGTTTGCGCCCAACCGCGTGCGCC
>JANNGC010000625.1:0-6931 GCA_031380445.1 Pedosphaera sp. | reverse complement strand
ACTCCAAACGCTGGCGCGCAGCATCGCACGCCTCGTCACTCGCGGAGCGTTTGGAGTGCGGTCGCTTCAGCGCCGCTTTGGCATCCTCATCCTGTTGGTTCACCACCGCTGTTGCACCGCGCGGCGGGATCGGCTCTCATCGCAGTCACACCATGAAAACTTTTGACACCTTCCGACTCGTCGTGCTCGTTTCACTAGGCTCGTTGCTTGCGCTCACACCCTTGCGCGCGGCGGAGAACGAACCGCCCGCCGGTTTCACCGCGCTGTTCAACGGCAAAGATTTCACGAACTGGAAAGTCCCCACCGGCGACAACGACCATTGGAAAATCATAGATGGCGTCATTGATTACGACGCGGCCAGCGAAGCGAAGGAGAAGGATCTCTGGAGCGAGCGCGAGTTCAAAGACTTCGTGCTGCGCGTGGACTGGCGCATCAAGGAGACGCCCTATATCAACCCGAACGTCCCCTACATCCTGCCCGACGGCACGCACGCCAAAGATGTGAAGGGCAAGGAAATGAAACTCGCGCTGCCGGACTCGGACTCCGGAATTTTCATCCGCGGCTCCGGCACGCATCAGCTCAACATCTGGTGCTGGCCCATCGGCTCCGGCGAGATGTATGGCGTGCGGATGGACGCGAAACGCCCGCCCGCCGTGCGCGCCGCCGTGACCCCACGCACGCAGGCGGACAAGCCGGTGGGCGAATGGAACCGCTTCGAGATCACCGTGCGCGGGCAGTCAGTGACGGTGGTGTTGAACGGCAAGACGGTGATCGAGGGCGCTCAGATTTCTGATTTGCCCGCGCGCGGAAAGTTCGCACTGCAACACCACGGCGCAAAGCGCAACGGCCAGTGGTCCAGCCCGCCCGCCCTCGTGCAGTTCAAAAATATTTTCGTGAAGGAACTGCCGTGAACGCGAACCTCGAACCGTTCACACGTCGCGCCTTCTTGAAATCCTCCGCCCTCGTCGCGGGAGCCGCGCCGTTCATCGCGCGCCGCAGCTTCGCGCAGGTTTCGCCCGGCGAGACGCTGCGTGTGGGACTCATCGGCTGCGGCGGCCGCGGCACCGGCGCGGCGGCGCAAGCGCTGGCCGGCGACTCGAATGTGAAACTCGTCGCGCTGGGCGATGCGTTCAAAGACCGGCTGGAAAGCAGCCTCGACATTTTGCAGAAGCAGAAAGACCTCGCGGAAAAAATCGAAGTACCCGAGGCGCGGCGTTTCGTCGGATTCGATGCCTACGAGAAAGTGATCGCCGCCAGCGATGTCGTGCTGCTGGCCACGCCGCCGCATTTTCGACCGATGCACCTCAAGGCCGCGATTGATGCGGGCAAACACGTCTTCGCCGAGAAGCCGGTGGCCGTGGACGCGCCTGGCGTGCGCTCCGTGCTGGCGTCATGCGCGGAGGCGAAGCGCAAAAATCTCTCCGTCGTTTCAGGACTCGTGCTGCGCTACGACCTTGGCTATCGCGAAACGGTGCGGCGCATTCACGCGGGCGAGATCGGCGAGGTGCGCGCGTTGCAGGCGAATGATTTTCGCGGCCCCATCTGGGTCAAGCCACGTCAGCCCGGCTGGACGGACATGCAGTGGCACATGCACAACTGGTATTACTTCACCTGGCTCTCCGGCGACTTCAACGTGGAGCAGCACGTTCACATGCTCGATGTCTGCGCGTGGATCATGCGCGACGAATATCCCGTGAGCGCGATGGGTCTCGGCGGGCGGCAGGTCCGCACCGCGCCCGAGTTCGGCAACATCTTTGATCATCACTCGGTCATCTACGAATACGCCAGCGGCGTGAAGCTCCACGCCTATTGCCGTCAGCAGGGCGGCGGGGTAAATGACATCTCCGTCCACGCCACCGGCACGAAGGGCGCGGCGGCTTTCGGCACGCGCAGTTTGGAAATGAACACCGGCGGCAGCAAATGGCGCTACGACGGCGACAAGAAAGATCATTACCAAATCGAGCATGACGAACTCTTCGCCAGCATCCGCAGCGGGAAGCTGATCAACAACGGCGACTACATGGCGCGCAGCACGCTCATGGCGATCATGGGCCGCATGGCGACTTACACCGGGCAGAAAATCACCTGGGAGCAGGCCATGAATTCCAAAGAGAATCTCTCGCCCGACCGTTACGACTGGGACGCTACACCGCCGAAATCCGAAGTGGCCGTGCCGGGCGTGACGAAGTTTTTGTAGGCGCGCTGCCCAAAACAAAAAACGGCTTCGGATGTCCGAAGCCGTTCGTTTCTTTTTTTAATCCAACTTCAGCCCAACAACACTTCCGCGATCTGCACTGCGTTCAGTGCCGCGCCCTTGAGCAACTGATCGCCACTCACCCAGAAGCAGAGGCCGTTCTCCAGCGCGCAGTCCATGCGGAGGCGGCCCACGGCGCAGTTGTAGCGCTCGGCCACGTCCAGCGGCATCGGGTAACGCTTGTTCGCCGGGTCATCAATGATGTCGAGGCCGGGCGCTTTCGCGAGCACGGCACGCGCGGCTTCGACGGTGATCGGCTTTTGAAATTCCGCCGACCCCGCGACCGAGTGGGCGCGATAGACCGGCACGCGCACGCAGGTCACGCTCGCGCGGAAGCTGGCGTGATGCATGATTTTGCGACCTTCGTTCTGCATCTTCATTTCTTCCTTCGTGTAACCGTCGGGGAGAAATGAATCGACGTGGGGCAGCACATTGAAGGCGATCTGGTGCGGATAAACTTCTTTCGTCACCGGCTGGCCGGCCACGACTTCGTTGACCTGACGGCGCAATTCCTCAATCGCCATCGCGCCCGTGCCGGACACGGCCTGGTAGCTCGACGCGAAAATGCGCGTGACGCCGAACGCCTGGTGCAACGGATACAGCGCCATGAGCGTGATGGCCGTGGTGCAGTTCGGATTGGCGATGATGCCTTGGTGTCCCTTCACGTCAGCGGCGTTGATCTCCGGCACGACGAGCGGCACCGAGTCGTCCTGGCGGAAGGCGCTGGAGTTGTCCACAACCACGCAGCCAGCCTTGGCGGCGATGGGAGCGAACTCCTTCGAGATGCTGCCGCCGGCGCTGAAGAGCGCGATGTCCACGCCTTGGAACGAATCCGCCTTCAATTCCTGAATGGTGATGGACTCGCCCTTGAAGGTGAGTTTCTTGCCCGCCGAACGGGCGGAGGCGAGCAACGTGAGTTGGCCCACCGGAAAATTGCGCTTCTCCAGCGTCTGGATCATCTCGATGCCGACGGCTCCCGTCGCACCGACCACGGCTACATGCGGATTACGATTCATGTCAAAGGGCGCGCACTATATCGGGGGGCGAAGTGGTGTCAAACGGGCGGATGCGAAGGGCTCGGCCGCGCAACTCAAACGCCTGCCCAATCGCGTAATTATTTCTGGGACGCTAAACGAGTCGCGCCTGCACCGCCTCCGCATCATACACGCATCCACCCCACGTTCCGCCGCTGAGGTGCTGGAGCGCGGCCCAGAGTTTGGTGTCGTCGGGGAGTTGCGGGTGCGGGGCAAGGTCGGGGCGCGGGGCGCGTTGGAGGAGAATGCTTGCGCCTTCCTCGGGTGAAAACTTGCGTCCGTTCTCGCCAATGAAATCCACGGAGCCTTCGAGCTTGTTGCGATCAATCACGATGCGGATCACGTCGCCTTCGCGCAGTTTGCCAATCGGCCCGCCCGCCAGCGCCTCCGGCCCGACGTGCCCGAGACACGCGCCGGTCGAGACGCCGCTGAAGCGCGCGTCGGTGATGAGCGCGACGTGTTTGCCGAACGGCAGGAACTTCAGCGCGGAAGTGATCTGGTACGTCTCCTCCATGCCCGTGCCCATCGGGCCGCAGCCGCAGAGCACCATCACGTCGCCCGCCTGGATCGCGCCGCGTTTGATCGCCGCGATGGCGTCGCTCTCGCGCACGAAGACGCGGGCCGGGCCTTCGATGCGATACACCCCGTCCGCACCGACCACGCTCGGATCAATGGAGGTGCTTTTCACGACCGCGCCTTCGGGCGCGATGTTGCCGCGCGGAAACGTGACGGTGCTGGTGAGTCCGCGTTCCTTCGCCTGCGCGGGTGACATGATGACGTCGTCGGCTTTCACGCCATCGAGCTCGAGGAGCAATTGCTTGAAGCGCGCACGGCGTTCCGACTTTTCCCACGCCGCAAGATTTTCACCAACCGTCTGGCCGGAAACGGTGAGCGCGCCGAGTTCCAACACCCCAAGATCGCGCAAGTGGAGCATCACCTCCGGCACGCCGCCCGCGAGAAACGCGCGCACCGTGGGATGATGCACCGGCCCGTTCGGCAGCACAGAGACGAGGCGTGGCACGCGGCGATTGATCGCCGCCCAATCCTCGCACGTTGGGCGGCGCAATTTCGCCGCGTGCGCGATGGCGGGAATGTGGAGTAGTAAATTCGTGGAGCCTCCAAACGCCGCGTGAACCACCATCGCATTTTGAATCGCCGCGTCGGTGAGAATGTCGCGCGCCTTGAGGCCGCGCTTTTCGAGCGCGCAAACTGCGCGCGCGGATTGCACCGCGATGTCACGCCACACTTCCTGGCCGGAAGGCGCGAGCGCGGAGTGCGGCAGCGAAAGGCCGAGCGCTTCGCCGACGACTTGCGACGTGGCCGCCGTGCCGAGGAACTGGCAGCCGCCACCCGGCGTGCCGCACGCCCGGCAGCCAAGATCTGCCGCTTCGTCGAGCGTGATCATTCCGCGCGCGAACCGTGCGCCGATGGTTTGCACCGCGCCCGCGTCTTCGCCCGTGGTGGGCGGCAGCGTTACGCCGCCGGGCACGAGCACCACTGGCAAATCGTGCAGGCCCGCCAGCGCCATCATCATCGCGGGCAGACCTTTGTCGCACGTCGCCACGCCGATGACGCCGCTCCGTGTGGGCAGCGAACGCGCGAGCCGGCGGAAAAGAATCGCCGCGTCATTGCGATACGGCAGCGAGTCGAACATGCCGGTCGTGCCCTGCGTCCGGCCGTCGCACGGATCGGAGCAATACGCCGCGAAGGGAATCGCTTTCAGCGCGCGCAACTCTTCCGCCGCCGCCTGCACTTGCAGCGAAATTTCCCAGTGTCCTGTGTGGTAGCCAAGCGCGATGGGTTCGCCGTTCGGCGCGCGCATCCCGCCCTGCGTGCTGAGAATCAGGAATTGTTTGCGCCCGAGTTCGCTGGGATTCCAGCCCATGCCCGCGTTCTGCGTGAGGCCGAAGATGTCGCCGCTCGGGCGGTCGAGGAGCATCTCCGGCGTGAGCGGCAGTTTGCCGGACGGGCCAGGGCCTTGGGTGCGAATCTCAAAAATGTCGCGTGCGGAATCAGGCATGGGCGAAGTGTGCGACAAGGCGCGGGCGGAGTCCAAGCCTCGGTTGGCGCGCGGGCTTTCCAGCCCGCAGCAAGCCACGCACAGCAACGCGCTCGGAATTATTCTGGCGCGTCACCACCAAGTTGCTGGCTGCGGGCTGGAAAGCCTGCGCGCCGGAGCCAACAACCTGTGAATACTCTGCGGAAACATTTCGATTGCCGCGCAGCTCGTTCGCCCGTCTATTTCTGCCCATCAGAAATCCTTCCGCGACTGCTTGCCCGAAAAGAGATGCGTACATTTCTGATGCTGTCCGGAGCCGCGTGGTTTGTCCTCGCGTGGTGGATGTTGTTGTCACTGGCCTTGGTGGCGCGGTGGCGGATGCCGCTGCCCGCATTGATGGCAGCCACCGCCAGAAGCCTAAGACCGGCCAGCACTCCGTCTTCTGAACCACCACTGGTTCCGCAGCAGCACTGAAACAACTGGCCTACTTGCTTCGGAACAACTCGCTCTGCACGACTTCATGCACGAGCGCACGCACGCCGTAGCCGCCGGAACTGGCGCGCTGAAGAATTTCCTCGATGGCGGCACGGTCGCTGAAGCGCACGGGCGCACCGGTGGCATAGACCGCGAGTTGTTTGGCAAGATTGCGCGCGATGACTTTTTCGTCGGCGAGCAGGAGTTGCTTGAACTCGCGCACGTCGCGAAATTTTCTGCCGTCCGGCAGTTCACCGCTCGCATCCACGGGGAGCGCGTAATGGAAGGCGAATTTCTGGCCGCTCTTGGCGAGACCTTTTTCCGGCGTGCCAGCTTCGGCGCGGTAACGCTCGCGCCAGCCGCCGAGCACGTCGAAGTTCTCCAGCGCGAAGCCGGGCGGATCAATTTTCGTGTGACAGGCGGCGCAGGATTCGAGGTCGCGATGTTTGTCGAGCTGCTGGCGAATCGTGACCGCGCCGCGAATGTCCGGCTCCACGGCGGGCACGCTCGGCGGTGGCGGTGGCGGTTTCTGGCCGAGGATGCGTTCCATGATCCAAGCCCCGCGCAGCACGGGCGAAGTGGTGGTGCCGTTGGCCGTGACTTTCAGCACGCTGGCCTGGGTCATCAGGCCGCCGCGCACGCTGTCCTTGGGCAGCGCGACGCGGCGCACGGCCACGCCTGGCACCGGCGGCAGGCCGTAATGCGCGGCAAGGCGTTCGTTGAGCATGGCGAAGTCCGAGGCCACGAGGTCGCTGGCCGGAAGGTTCTGGCGCAGCAGTTCCGCGAAGAACTGTTGCGTCTCTTCGCGGGCGGATTCGGTCAGCAAATCGTCGAGGTAGTAGTCGGGATACAGCTCGGAGTCGGGCGAAGTGGCTTCGATGCGGCGCAGGTCGAGCCAGTAATCGAGAAAGGCGTCGGTGAACCGGCGCGCCTTCGGGTCGTTGAGCAGCCGCTCGGTCTGCGCGCGCAGCACATCGGACTGATGCAACTGGCCGCGCGCCGCAACGGCGCGCAGTTCGTCGTCCGGCGGTGAATTCCAAAGGAAGAACGCGAGCCGCGAGGCCAGCGCGAAATCATCCAGCCGCCCCGGTTTCTCCTCCAAGCAGACGAATTCCGGCGAACAGAGCACTGCCGTGTAGCCAGCGATCATCGCGTCGGTGAAATTGTTCC
>JANNGC010000608.1:0-5418 GCA_031380445.1 Pedosphaera sp. | reverse complement strand
CGTATTCCACCACGACTTTCGCCGCTGCTGCGCGACACGCTTCCTGCGTTTCGCCAACGACCAGCGCGACCAGTTGGCCGTGAAAGGAAATTTCTCTGTCGGCCAGCAGAATCTCGTCGTGGCGCACTGCGCCCACGTCGTTCAGTCCCGGAACATCCTCGGCCAGCAGCACGGCTCGAACGCCGAGCATCGCGCGCGCCAACGTCGCATCACGTTTCACGATGCGCGCCCGCGCGTGTGGCGAACACACCGGCCAGACTTCGAGCATGTCGCGTCGCGCCGCCGCATCGTCCGTGTAAATCGCCTCGCCCGTGACGTGCTTGTGTGCGCTTTCGTGTGGGAGCGTTTTCAACGGAGCGCCGAGCATTGCTCGGCTCGGGGCGTGTCCTAAGACTTCGTGCCGAGCAATGCTCGGCGCTCCGGTCGTGGAGCCGTCCTCGCTCACAAACTTTTCGAGCAAGTTTCCGATCAATTCGCTTCGATACTCCGCCGAACCGCGCACGTCGGAAATGGGCGTGAACTCGCCACGCAAGAGCGGGAACACGCTTCGCACAGTTTCCTCGCTCCATGTTTTGCCGAGCAACGCCCCTTCGGTTTTCACCGCGCGCGCGGGCATCGCGGCCACGCCGCCGAAAGCCAGTCGCGCGCTTGTCACCCGTTGCGCCGAATCCAGTTTCACCACGAAGCACGCCGCCACCGTGCTGATGTCCATCTCGCGGCGCTTGGAAACTTTGAACCAGCGGCTGAGTCGCTGACCGCTCGTCGGGGCAGGGCGGGGGATGATGATGCTCTTGAGAATCTCGCCCGCCCGCAGCGCCGTCTTGCGGTAGCTGACGAAGAACTCCGCGATGGGCAGCTCGCGCTCGCTGCCTGACGATGCGAGAACCACCTTTGCATCCAGTGCCAGCAGCACCGGCGCGCTGTCGCCGATGGGCGAGGCGGTCACAATGTTCCCGCCCATCGTGGCGCGATTGCGAATCTGCCGGGAGCCGAACACGCGCAGCATGTCCTTCAACGCCGGGAATTCTGTCCCCAGCTTGTCTTCGATATTTGTGAGCGTCGCGGCGGCACCGACCCGCCATTCGTCATTCGTGAATTCGACATTCCGCAGTTCAGCAATCGCCTCGACGGAAATGAGCGCGGGGAATTTTTTGAACCGCTTGGTGATGTCCAACCCCAGTTCCGTCGCGCCAGCGATTAGACGCGCCGTTGGATGCGTGGCGATGAGTTGAAACAGTTCGGCGAGCGAAGCGGGGCGGAAGAATTTTTCCGAATGCGACTCGTAGGCCACCGAAGCGCCGGTCTCCGGCACGGCTTGATGTTCAGCAGCCAGCGAGCCGAGCCGGTGTTCGGCGTTCCGATCCGCGAACGCCGCCAGCGCCGCGTCACGAATCGGCCGGTAGCCGGTGCAGCGGCAGAGATTGCCGCAGAGCTGATCGTCCAGTTGCTCCGCCGTGGTGAGGTCGTCGCGATGGTAGCACTCGAACAGCGACATGATGAAGCCGGGGGTGCAGTAACCGCATTGCGAGCCGTGGCACTCCACCATCTTCTGCTGCACGGGATGCAGCTTCGCGCCGCAGGCCACGCCCTCGACGGAAATCACTTCGCGCCCGGCGAGCAGGCAGATGGGGATGAGGCAACTGTTGATGGCACGGAAAGTTTTCTTCCCGCTCGCATCGCTCTCCACGATGGCGACGGAGCACGCGCCGCAATCACCTTCCGCGCAGCCTTCCTTCGTGCCGGTGCGTCCGGTGGCGCGGAGGAATTCGAGGAGCGTGGTGTTCGGGGAGAGGTTTTCCACCCGGACGTTTTGTCCGTTGAGCAAGAAATCAAAAGCGGCTGGCATACGGGGCCGCGCGCGGCCACAGGGAAATTAGCCCGTGAAGCGCGGGCGCGGCAAGGTTTTGGCCGGAGCGGGCGCATGAATTGAGCACCGGGCGTGAAGCTGGTTTCATTCATGCGCGGGCCGTTCTCTTCCAGCCTGGCCTTGTGCCGCCGTTCGCTCCCGCTATCCTCGCGCCATGCGAATTCCACTTCACCTGCTCGTGCTGCTGCTGGCCGTGACCGGCGCGCTGGCGCAAAACAAAACCAACGCGTTCGAGAAAGAAATCCTCGCCTTCGAGGCCAGCGACAAAACCAATCCGCCGCCCAAGCACGCAGCGCTGTTCATCGGCAGCTCCAGCATCCGCCTGTGGAAGACGCTCGCGAAAGACCTCCCCGAGTATCGCGTCATCAATCGCGGCTTCGGCGGCTCGCAGATTTCGGACTCCATCTATTTCGCCGACCGCATCGTGCTGCCCTACGAGCCGGACGTGATTGTCATTTACGCGGGCGGCAATGACATCAATGCGAAGAAATCGGCGGAGCGAGTGTTCAACGACTTCAAGGAATTCGTCGCCAAGGTGCGCGTGAAACTGCCGAAGACGCACCTCGCCTACATCTCCATCGCCGGCAATCCCGCGCGCTGGGCACAGGTGGACAAGGTGCGTGCGGCGAACACGATGATCCGCGATTTCACCGCCACGCAGGAGGGCCTGAGCTTCATTGACACGTTCTCGCCGATGATGGGCGCGGACGGCACGCCGCAGCCGGACATCTTCGTGGCCGACAAGCTGCACATGAACGAAAAGGGCTACGCGATCTGGAAGCGCGTGGTCGGCGAGCACTTGCAGAAGGTGGTGCCGAAGGATTCACCCACGCGCCGCTGAATCCGGCGTCGAGTGTTGACCCGTGAAAGATTTAACCGACCCGCGCTGGATCAAGCTCAAGGGCGTCTTCTTCTTCATTGTGGGCGTGCTGGCGGCGGCGCTGCTGGTGTTGGAAATGCCGACGCTGAGGGTCGGCGTGCTGCTGGCGATCGTGATCTGGTGTTTCTGCCGCGCCTACTACTTCGCGTTCTACGTGCTGGAGAAGTATGTCGATCCGAGCTTTCGATTTTCCGGACTGGGATCGGCGGTGAAATATCTTTGCGCGCGACGCAAGACGGACCGTTGAAAGAGACTTAAATCCGCTCGGCTTCCGTCGGCACACCGTTCTCATTGGCGCGACGGCGGGCGGGCAGGATGGCGCAGGCTTCCTTGCAGCCGAACACGCGGCTCAGGAGCAAGCGGTTGCGACTGAGCCAACGGTAGAAAATTTCGGCTACGTAAATCACGCCGGGCAACCACATGACCAGCGCGAAGGGAACCACCAGCGGCATCCGCATCCCGATGAAGCGCAGGCAGCGCGCGCCGCGATAAATTCTCCCGTCCCTCGCCACGCAGTGAATCGCCTCCTGCAAATCCGTGCGCGTCAGGCGCGGCGCGACTTCGTGTGCGCGCGGGTCGGCGATGGGCAGCAGCGAGACGGTGTTGAACCAGTCCATCCAGGTGATGACGCGCATCTGGAAAGTGCAGAGCGAGCAGTCGCCGTCGTAGAGCACGATGTGGGTGGCAGAAGCGTTCACAGCGGCAGTATGCGGGAAGAAGGCGCGCGCGCAATGCGGGATTCAACGTGCTGCCAGTTTGTATCTGGCAGGGGCCGCTTGGTTCGTAGAACTCATTTTTTCTCTGACACGTTCTGATGGCAGCCAACCCTGCCAGTTGCAAACTGGCAGCACGTTGTCGAAAAAATTCCCCCTCGCGCGCCCGGCCTCTTTCGCTAACCTCACCGCGAATGAAGAAGGAAAACGTCAGCACGCATCAGAAGGCGTTGCAGATCAATCTCGACCAGACCAAGTACGGCACCTTTTCCGAAGTCGGCGCAGGGCAGGAAGTGACGCGCTGGTTTTTTCGTGCGGGCGGCGCGTCCGGCACCATTGCCAAGAGCATTTCGGCCTACGACATGACCATCAGCGACGCCATTTACGGCCACGCGGATCGTTACGTGAGCCGGCAGCGGCTGGTCACGATGCTGGATCACGAATATGGACTGATGGTCGAACGCCTCGCCGGCAAGCGCGGCGAGACCACGAAATTTTTCTCCTTCGCGGACACGGTCGCGGCGCAGAGCTACTCGCGGCGCGAGGACTGGCACGGTTGGATGGGCGTGCGTTTTCAAAGTGAGCCGCGCGGCGAGCCGTCGCAGATCATCATGCACGTCCGCATGTGGGACAAAGAAAACCTCCAGCAGCAGGAGGCGCTCGGCGTGCTCGGCGTGAACCTGCTCCACGGTGCGCTCTACCATCACGACGACGTGAACAAGTTCCTCAGTTCGCTGCTCGACGATCTCTCGGAGGATCGCGTGGAGGTGGACATGATCAAGTTCAGCGGTCCCGCGTTCAAAGGCGTGGACAACCGGCTCGTGACTTTGAAGCTCGTGCAGGACGGACTGACCAACGCCGCGATGTTCACCGCCGATGGCGAGGTCGTGCAGGCCGCCGAGGTGCTCTACAAGAAACCGATTCTCGTCGAGCGCGGCAGCTTCCGCCCGGTGACGAACGTGACGCTCGACATGTTGAAGAACGCGCAGGCGCAATTCATCCAGGAGCCGGGCGTGCAGGGCGAGGAGGTCGTGACGCTCATGGAGATGACGCTGAAAAATCTGACCGAGTCGGGCGAGATCAATCACCAGGACTTCCTCGACCGTGTGGACATTCTCGGCACGCTCGGCAAGGGCGTGCTGATTTCCAACTACGGCGCGTATTTCCGGCTGGCGGGCTACCTCTTCCGTTACACGAAAAAGAACATCGGCATCGTGATGGGCGTGCCGAGCCTGCGCGAAATTTTTGACGAAAAGTATTACGCGGACTTGGAGGGCGGCATTCTGGAATCTTTCGGGCGGCTCTTCAAAAATGATCTACGGCTCTACGTGTATCCGCTGCAAGACGCGGCCACGGGTTCCATCATCACGGCGCGTAATCTCCGCGTCGCGCCGCATCTCCAGCACCTTTACGCCTACTTGCTGGAGAACAATTACATCCAGCCGATCCTCGATTATCGCCCGGAGTATCTGCCCGTTTTCTCGCGCGACGTGCTGGGCAAAATCAAAGGCGGCGGCTCAGAGTGGGAGGACATGGTGCCGCCGCAAGTCGCGAAGATCATCAAGGAGCGCAAGCTCCTCGGCTACAAGGGCGAGGCGAAGGCGGATGCGGCACTGGTGGTGGGGTGAAGAATGCAGTGCGAACTGCGATTCGCTCGTTCGCTTTTCTGACGCGCTGTTTTCAATCCTGAAAGGATTGCATCATCCAGCCCGGGGTTGCGGTCGGCGAGCTACCCTGGGTCGCGATTTCTAAAATGTTTTCAACCCTGAAGGGGTTGAATCAAAGCCGCGCCCCACGTTCCCGGGTTCAACCCTTGCAGGGAACGGTGTCCATTCATGCTGGCTATAACGAGGCATAGAGCTGGGTGAGGCGGGGCACCGCGTCGGCTTCCGTGAGGTTTTCGCGCAGCGCCTGGCGCAACCAGCGGATGAACTTCACGGACCGCTGGGTGGCTCGCC
>JANNGC010000572.1:0-6137 GCA_031380445.1 Pedosphaera sp. | reverse complement strand
TTCAAATCAACGCCTTGGGAATATAAGGTGATGCCTTTGCGGGAGTGTCCAACACCTGAGAATCTTCAGCTTTGCGACACGCCTCAAAAGGCGGCTGATTACTGGAGGCTCCATGTTCAGTCACACCCATATTTCAATGTGGACTGTGAATGTTTTGTTGTCTTGATGCTGAACACTCGCAGAAGAGTGAAGGGCCATCAGTTCGTGAGTATCGGAACGATGGACATGATTCTGATTCACCCGCGCGAAGTTTTCAGGCTCGCGATCATTACTGCGGCATCGGCAATTGTGCTGATGCACAATCACCCAAGCGGCGAGGCGGCACCCTCGGAGGCAGACATCAGAGTTACACGGGATTTGATCCGGGCCGGGCAGCTTCTAAAGATCGAGGTTCTCGATCATGTGATCATTGGAAATGCTGAACAGAAATCACTTCGTGAACTTGGATATTTTTACCAGTAATTTCAGGAGTGGTGAGCGGTTCTCCAACTGCCAATTGAAGAACCGCAAGCCAATCATTGAATGGAGTGAGCGGGGATGCGTATTCGCCCCGCTTCCATCCTTGAAGTGTCCCATAGCTTGGCGCGTCTCCAACGCATTGTTTCAATATGGAATGCACCGACTCAAGCCCCAGCGAGAGCCGGTCGCACTCGCTAAAGAATTGCCGCAACTCAGGAGACGGCGCGTTAATTTGGAATGGAGGTTCGCGCATCAAATTATTGTTGCAAGGCCCCTTTTCACTGTCAGCAAAAACGTCAGCAAAGGTGTAGAGAAAGTGCTGGGTCAGGTAATGCCGGTGTAGTGCTTGACTCATCAGCAAAATAAGGCATTTTTGCATCAGAAACGACGCTTAAGGCGACCGATTCCGACCCTCGCCTCCAAATCTTAATGCGTGTGCATCAAGGGTTTAAGGAGGAAGGGGAAAGGCGACTGTGCCCAAAAATGTGCCTAGAATGCTGGGTGTTGCAGTACTTTTGCAGCCCTCCCAAGAAGGCATTTAGTCCACCGTAACGCCCAGTTTCGGAGGTCGGCATCATTGCGCTCATGAACGAAATCATGAGGCCACGATTCCGAATGTATCGCCGCCACGGCGGTGTCTTCTACGTGTTCGACCGGCAGACCAAGCAGCGCGAGAGCCTGCAAACGACCGATAAGAAGGCCGCTCTCGCCAGGGCGCTTTATCCCGATGCTGTTCTTTTCTCCCGTTAAATGGACTGCTAGAGCATCAATTTAATGGCGCGGTTCAGATGGATGACGGCACTTTTGTTTGCTGCCCCGATTGCTGGTGCGAGCCGCCGAAATCGGCGTAGTGACGCGGCTGTTTTGCTTTTGATTTCAAACGGACCCACTACCAGCCCATCGCTTCTCTTGCACCGCGCGCGACGACGACGCACACTTCGCTCTTCATGCTTACTGTTTCTGGCATCAGCAAGAGTTTCGGCGGGCGCACGTTGTTCGAGGACGTGTCGTTCCAGGTGAATCGCGAGGATCGCATTGGTTTGGTCGGCCCCAACGGCGCGGGCAAGACCACGCTCTTCTCGCTTCTGCTCAAGAATGACGAGCCGGATGACGGCATGATCTCGATGGAACGCGGCATTACCCTGGGTTTCCTGCCGCAGGAGAGCGCGCCCATCGCGGATGAAACGGTGCTGGAGCTGGCCACGGCGGTGTCGCCGGAAATCACGGGGATTCGCCGCGCGCTGGAACGGGAGGCGGCGGGGATTCACGATGAGAATCAGCACGAGGACATCCACTCCATGCAGGCGCGCTTCGATGAACTCGGCGGCTACAAGTTGGAGGCGGCGGCAAAGAAAATTTTGCACGGGTTGAGCTTCCGCGAATCGGATTTTAACCGTCCGGCGAAGGAGATGTCCGGCGGCTGGGTGATGCGCGCGCACTTGGCGCGGCTGCTGGTTCAGGAGCCGGATTTTCTGATGCTGGACGAACCGACGAACCACTTGGACCTCGAAGCGTTGCTGTGGTTTCAGGATTACTTGAAGACGTATCCGGGCGCGATCCTGATGATTTCCCACGACCGCGAATTCCTGAACCAGCTCGTGACGAGCATCTTCGAGATTCGTTTGTCGAAGGTGTTTCGTTATCGCGCGAACTACGACGAGTTCCTTGTGCAGAAGGCGGCGGCGGAGGCGCAGCATCTGGCGGCGTACAAGAATCAGCAGAAGGACATCGCACGGCTCCAAGAATTCGCGGACCGCTTCCGCGCGAAGGCCAGCAAGGCGTCGCAGGCGCAATCGAAGCTCAAGCAGATCGAGCGCATGGAAAAGATCGAAGCGCCCGAGTCGGAGAACAAGGAGGTGAATTTCTCCTTCCCGCAGCCGCAGCGCAGCGGTCAGCGCGTGATCAAGCTCGAAGACATTCATCACGCGTATGGAAATCACGTCGTGTATACCGGTGTGGATCTGGAAATTGAGCGCGACGAACGCACCGTGCTCGTCGGGCCGAACGGCGCGGGCAAATCCACGCTGTTGAAAATCCTCGCGGGGAACATGCCGCCCACTTCCGGCACGCGCACGCTCGGGCACAACGCCAAGACCGGCTACTACTCGCAGTATCGCGTGGAGATGTTGCAGCCGCATCGCTCGGTGCTGGACGAGGCGCTGGACACGCCGCAACGCATCACGGAGCAAGGCGTGCGGACGTTGCTCGGCAGTTTTCTTTTTCGCGGCGATGATGTGTTTAAGAAAGTCTCCGTGTTGAGCGGCGGTGAGAAAAGCCGGCTCGCGCTCGTGAAGCTGTTGCTCGACCCGCCGAACTTCCTGCTCATGGACGAACCGACGACGCATTTGGACATGGCGAGCATTGATGCGCTGGTTGGGGCGTTGCAGCAGTTCCAAGGGACGGTGGTTTTCATCAGCCATGATGTGTATTTCATCCGCGCCATTGCGAATCAGGTGATTCATGTGAAGCACGGGCGCATTCACCGCTACTCGGGGAACTACGATTACTATTTGGAGAAGACCAAACCCATCAACGAGCGCGCCGGTCTCACGGCAGGCAGCGGATTTCCACAGGCTCCGAAGCCGCAGGCCAAGCCGCAAGTTCCCGCCGTGGATCGCAAGGAGCAAAAACGCCGCGAAGCCGCCGCGCGCCAGGCCCGCACAGGCGACCAGCGCGCGCAGCATTCGCTCGTGAAGAGTTTGGAGAAGCAGATTCAAGCACTCGAAGTAAAGCAGACGGAACTCGCCGCCGAATTGGAGAAGCCCGAGAGCTACGCCGGCGGACGCGCCCAGCAAATCAACCGCGAGCTGATGGAAGTGGTGGACAATCTCGCCGCGAAGACCGTGGAGTGGGAAGCGGCGGCGGTGAAGCTGGAGGAGTTGGAGACGCCGGAGACGGCGTAGCGCAGTGGGGCAGCCGAGACGGCTGGCCCACTAAGGACAACGCTCGCCTCCCGTTTTGCTTTCAGTAGAATTCACCCCACATGGCTGACGAAAAAAATCCGCACCACGTTCCCAAGTGGGTCTTCCCCGCCGCGCTGGCCGGAATGCTCATCATCGTCTTGCTCGGCACTGGCTTTTGGATGTGGCGCGACCAGCGGCCACGCCGACGGCCCGCTTTGCTCGGCTCGCCCGATCCCATTTTGCCGCAACACTTGCGCACCAATGCCTTGAACGGCGACCTCACTTGGACCAATGGCATGGTGTGGATTCCCGCCGGGAAATTCCCCATGGGCGCGACGGACGGACAGCCTGATGAGCAGCCGGTGCAGCCAGTTTCCGTGGACGGTTTCTGGATGGACGCCACGGAAGTCACGAACGAGCAGTTCGAGAAATTCGTGCGCGCGACGAAATACGTGACCATCGCCGAGCGCCAGCCCGACGCGAAAGAGTTCCCCGGCGCACCGCCCGAGATGCTCGTGCCTGGCTCCGTGTGCTTCAATCCGCCACGCGAAGCTGTGTCGCTGGAGAATCATTTCATCTGGTGGAAATGGACGCCCGGCGCGAACTGGCGTCACCCCGAGGGTCCCGGTTCCGGCATCGCCGGGCGCGAGAAACATCCCGTCGTCCACGTCGCGTGGGACGACGCCATCGCCTACTGCCAGTGGGCTGGGAAGCGCTTGCCCACCGAGGCTGAGTGGGAATGGGCCGCGCGCGGCGGCGAGTCCGTGCTGCCGAAGAACGAGGAGCAGCTGGTCGCCACGAACAAGTGGCGCGCGAACATCTGGCAGGGCCAGTTCCCGAACGTGAACGTGAGCGCGGATGGTTTCAACATCACCGCGCCCGTCGCGTCCTATCCGGCCAACGGCTACGGACTCCACGACACCGCCGGCAACGTCTGGGAATGGTGCGCGGACTGGTATCGCCCGGACACTTATGCCGGCGGCCCGCGCACGAATCCCGTCGGCCCGAACACAAGCTTCGATCCGAACGAACCGCAGACGGCGAAGAAGGTGCAGCGCGGAGGATCGTTCCTGTGCGCGGATGCTTACTGCCGTGGCTACCGTCCGAGCGCGCGCGGCAAAGGTGCGCCGGACACCGGGCTGTCGCATCTGGGCTTTCGCGCGGTGCGGTCGAAGTAGCCTCGCATGATCGTCTTCCTCAACGGCGAATTCGTCCCCGAAGAGCGCGCCGTCGTGTCCGTCTTCGACCGTTCGTTCCGCTATGGCGACGGGCTGTTCGAGACCATGCTGGCAGTGAACGGAAACTTCTTCCGCTGGGACCAGCACTGGACGCGGCTGATGAACAGCGCGCGTTTTTTCGACTTCACCATCCCGTGGTCGCCGGAGGAATTGCAGCAGGCCGCGCGCGAGTTGCTCAACAAAAACTCTCTGCGCGACGCGCTGCTCCGCCTGCAAATCTCGCGCGGCTCCGGCCCGCGCGGCTACGCACCGACGGGCGACGAAACACCCGTCATCGTGCTGACCGCGCACGCCGCGCCGCCGCGCCCCGCGCCAGCGCGGAAGCTCGCCACCGCTCCCTTCCGCATCACCGCCGACAGCACGCTCGGCCACAAGACCGCCAGTCGGATGCTCCACGTCGCCGCTGCCACACACGCCGCCGCACACGGAGCGGAGGAATCGCTGCTCATCAACACCGACGGCCACGTCTGCGAAGGAGCATCGAGCAACGTCTTCTGGATTCGCGACGGCGTCCTCGGCACGCCGCCTTTGCTGCCCAGCGTGCTGCCCGGCGTGACGCGCGCCGCCGTCCTCGAACTGGCGCGCGAACTCGGCGTGCGCGGCGAGGAAAAACTTTTGCCTTTGGAAGAATTGAATTCGTGCGAAGGAGTGTTCCTCACCCTCACCTCACGCGGCGTGGTGGAAGTGGAATTGTTCGAGGGCACGCCGTTGCGACGTTCGCCCGTCACCACGCGTTTGCAGAATGAGTTTGAGAAATTGGTGCAACGGGAGTGCGCGCAGTAGTCGCCTCGTTTCGACCGCATCGCTCACGCCCATCTCTGACTCCAGAAAGAATTCAGATAATCCAGCCCAGCGTTGCGCCGCCGAGGCGCTACGCTGGGATCACGATGTGACGAGGCATCAACCCTGTCAGGGTTGAATCGCGGCGGATGAACGAGGTGGTGATGCAACCCCTACAGGGTTGGGAAATTCTTCGGAGCATCTTACCCAGGGTAGCGCGACGGACGCGCAACCCTGGGCTGGATGATGCAATCCTTTCAGGATTGAAAACGGGCCGTGCCTTCACAGGTGCCGGCCATGTAATTCAGTCCAGCCCGCTCGCCTTCTTCGCGCGGGTCAACACCTTGTCCGCCACGGTGCGGGCGCGCTCGGCACCGTCGCGCAGGACGGCGTGGACGTGATCGAGGTTCGCGGCCAGTTCGGCACGGCGAGCGCGGGCGGGCGCGAAGTAATTCCAGCAGTGCTCGAAGAGCGCCTTCTTCAAATCACCGTAGCCAAGCCCGCCGGCGCGCAGACGGTTCTCGAAATCAGCGGCCACGTCAGCGGTTGCGACAAGCTTGAGCAGTTGCAGCGCGTTGTTTTTCTCCGCGTCGGGCTTCGGCTCGGCCGGCAGGCGCGTGTCGGTCACGATGCTCATGATTTTTTTCTTCACCGACTTCTCGTCGCCGAAAATTTCCACGGTGTTGCCGTAGCTCTTGCTCATCTTCTGGCCGTCGGTGCCGGGTACGAGCGCGACTTCCTCTTTGATGCGCGGCTC
>JANNGC010000529.1:0-11582 GCA_031380445.1 Pedosphaera sp. | reverse complement strand
GGCCGCCAAGGAATTGACGTATTCCGTGGCGCCGAACTTCTTCGACGCCAAGCCCGGCGGCCAGCCCGTCGGCCCGTGCCACGGCGCGCTGCTGATTGACAAGGCGGGACAGATCTATGTCACCACGGACACCAAGCGCGGCATCCTGGTCTTCGCGCCGGACGGGAAATTTCTCCGCCACTTCGGTCCGTCGCACATTCACGGCGCGGAACTGCGCGAGGAGCACGGCGTGGAATACATTTACGCCGCGCGCCCTTCGCAGCATCACGTCGTGAAGCTGACGCTGGCGGGCGCGCAGGTTTGGGACATCAATTACCCGTCCGAGTCCGGCCTCTACAAAGATGCGAAGGGCTTCAACCCTTGCGCCGTGACGGTCGGGCCGGATGGCGCGATCTACGTGGCCGACGGCTACGGCGCAAACTACGTGCTCAAGTTCGACGCGCAGCGGAAGTTCGTGAAAGCCTTCGGTGGGCCGGGCAAAGACGAAGGCAAGTTCAACACCTGCCACGGCATCGCGCTCGATACGCGTGGCGCGAAGCCGCTGCTGCTGGTTTGCAACCGCAACAACAATCGCGTGGAGCACTGGGACCTGGAGGGGAATTTCGTGCGGGTCATCCAGAAGGATTTGCGGATGCCCGCCGCCGTTCACATTCGCGGGGCGTACGCGGTGTTCCCCGAGCTGCAAGGCCGCGTGACTGTGCTGAACGCGGACGGCTCCATCGCCGCGCAAGTCGGCGACAACCCGAACGAGAAGCAGCGCGGCAATTACGGACTCGCGGCGGACCAGTGGAAGGACGGCGTTTGCAACTCTCCGCACGGCGCGTCCATGGATCGCGATGGCAACCTGCTGGTGAACGAGTGGAGCGCGCTCGGGCATCTGCACAAATTCGCGCGGCAGAAGTAGTGGGGCAGGCGTCCCGCCTACCTCCGTCCGATGACCGTCCCGGCTGTCGGAAAGAAACACCAGCCGGGACGGCCAGTGGACGCATGGCAGCCGGGACGGCTGCCCCACTAAACATCTCGCGCCGTCCGCGCCCGTTCTGCGCGGGCGGAGCGCCTGCCGCGCGAGCACTTCCACCTCACCAACCGTTTCCAGAGGCCCCGCGCCGGAACTTTGTTTGAACAGTCCGGCGGATTTCTGCTCAGATGGCTGCGCCCATGCAACCTGACGAAAAACCGGAGACGACGACCGCGACCGCTGCCGCCCCAGCACGCGGTTTCATGGAGGAACTGCGCGCCTTTGGCGACGCCATTCCGCACAAGGCGCTGCTCGGCGTGCTCGTGCTGGGCTGGGTCGCGCTGTTCCATTTCTACGGCAATCCTACGCTCGGCTACATCAACACGCGCTCGCTGTTTGGCTGGCTGAAAAATTCCTACGACCAGTCCACGGACGATAATTTCGGCATGTTCATCCCGCTCGCCGTGCTGCTGCTGCTCTGGTGGAAACGCGCGGAACTCGCCGCCGCGCCCAAGCGTTTCTGGTGGCCGCCGCTGCTGCTCCTGCTTTTCGGCGCGTTGCTCCATCTGGCCGGCTACACGGTGCAGCAGACGCGGCTCTCGGTCGTCGGCTTCTTCTTCGGGCTATATGCCATGCTCGGAATGCTCTGGGGCTGGGCCATGTGGCGCGCGCTGTTCTTCCCGTTTTTTCTCTTCGCCTTCACCATGCCGCTGACCGGAGAACTGGAGGGCCTGACGCTGCCGCTGCGCTACGTGGCCACGAAAATTACCGTGATGTTCAGCCACCTCGGCGGCATTGACGTGGTGCAGAAAGGCACGGAGATCGAGAGCGGCGGCGGGCATTTCAAATACAATGTCGAGGCCGCGTGCAGCGGGCTGCGGAGCCTGACCACGATGCTGATGCTGGGCTGCATCTTTGGTTTCACCGCGTTCAAATCCAACTGGAAGCGCGCGGCGCTCATCGCCTCGGCTTTCCCGCTGGCCATCTGCGGCAACGTCATCCGGCTGATCAGCATCGTGATCGCGGCGAGCTGGAAGTATGACGAAATGATCGCGGCCAAGCAGCCCCTCGCCGCCGCGCGCGCCGCCGCGCAGGAACTGGGCACGCTCGTGCATGACCATTCCGTGATCAAACTCGCGGCCTACGTCCCCGCCTTCGTGGGCATGATGCTCCTCGCGCGCTGGCTGCGCGAAGACGGCGAACGCGCGGGCGACGTGGGCGCGCGCGGCAACGTCTTGCTGCGCCCCGCGTGGGCGGTGGGCGCGGCGGTGCTGATCATCACGGCGGGGACGGCAGGTTTCCTCGCCACGCAGCACACGCGGCAGAAGCTCGGCCAGCCCGGCGTGCGCGTGGAGCAGCGCCCGATGTATTCGGTGGAACAGGGCGCGTCCACGAACGAACCCAAACGCATCGCCGAGAGCCGCGTGCATCTGCCGGCGCGGGTGCTGGACTTTCAGTCGAAGGAATTTCCCATTCCGCACACGACCTGGGAGGCGTTGCCGAGGGACACGGTGTTCGGCCATCGCATGTACGGACGGACGAATGGATTCATGCTCGACGTGCAGGTGGTGCTGATGGGCGCGGACCGGAGCAGCATTCACAAGCCGCAGTACTGTTTGCGCGGGAGCGGGTTCGACATTGTGAAAACGGAGCCGCAGACCATCCGCATCGAGCGTCCGCAGGCGCATGATTTGCCGGTGATGAAGCTGTCGCTGGGCCGCACGGTGCGGGACGGCGAGGCGACGCGGCGCGAGGCGGGCGTGTATGTGTATTGGTTCGTGGCCGACGGCGAGCTGACCGCCGAGCACCGGCAGCGCATGTGGTGGATGGCGCGGGACATGTTAAAGACGGGCGTGCTCCAGCGGTGGGCGTATGTGATTTGTTTCGCGCCCTGCGCGCCGGGCGCGGAGGACGCGACTTACGAGCGCATGAAGGAATTTATCGCCGCCGCCGTGCCGGAACTGCACACCGGAGCGCCGGGGAAACTGGCGCGGGCGGACACACCGTGAGCCTTCGGAGTTGCGCGCATGTTCCCTCCTCGCCTACAACCTCACGAACCGAAGGGCCGTGAAGTTTGATTGATTATGCTGCGCCGTAACCGTCAGTTGCGAAACCAGATGCACCAGCTCAAGGACACCACCTTGTTCGGCGTGGCGCTCTGGCTCGCGCACTGGGTCCGCAGCGCGTGGGAGTTCGACCTCTTCGGGCTGGGCGGCTTCTTCTTCCACCGGCTGGGCTGGGCCATCTTCAACCCTGACCATCCCATCGAGCCGTTTTCGGACTTCCAATGGCTCTACGTGGTGCTCATTCCCGGCGTGCCGCTCGTGCTCGAGTCGCAAGGGTTTTACGCGCGCCCGATCATTGCCAGACGGCGCGACACCGCCTGGCGGCTGCTCAAGGGGACGATCATCACCACGATGCTCGTCATCATCGCCACCTTCTTCGGCAAGGAACTGCTGGCCCGCGGCGTCATCCTGCTCTTCGGCGTGTTCGCCTTCCTGCTGGTTTTTCTCTCCGAGGAAATCACCCGCGCCTACACCAAGCGCCGGATGAACCAGGCCCAATACCGCCGCAAGTTCATCCTCATCGGCTCGCGTGACGACACGCGCCGCCTCCGCGAAGAACTCGCCGGGCGCCCCGACGAAGCCATCGAAGTCATCGGCGAACTCGACCTGAACGAATACTCCGTCGAGCGGCTCATCAAGATGCTGCACGAGCACTCCGCCAGCGGCGTGATCATCAACGCCCAGCACACCTACTTCGGCGAAGTCGAGAAGGCCGTGCAAGCCTGCGAACTGGAAGGACTCGAAGCCTGGCTCATCGCCGACTTCTTCAAGACCAACATCTCCCGCACTGTCTTCGACGACCTGAACGGCCGCCCCATGCTCGTCTTCCGCTCCGCGCCCGAGGTGTCCTGGCAGAGCGTGGCCAAGCGCTGCATTGATTTCTTTGGCGCGCTCTTCCTGCTCTTCTTCGCGTGGCTGCCGTTCATCATCATCGCCGCGCTCATCCGGCGCAGTTCCACTGGTCCCGCGCTCTTCCGCCAGAAGCGGGCCGGACTCCACGGCGAGCCGTTCACCATGTTGAAATTCAGAACGATGGTCAGCGACGCCGAACAGTTGCGGAAGGAGCTGGAGCAATACAACGAGATGAGCGGCCCTGTCTTCAAAGTGACCAACGACCCGCGCGTCACGCCCATCGGGAAATTTCTCCGCAAGACCAGCTTCGACGAATGGCCCCAGCTCTGGAACGTGCTCAAGGGCGAGATGAGCCTCGTCGGCCCGCGCCCGCTCCCCGTGGATGAAGTCCAGCGCTTCGACGACCTCGCGCACCGCCGCCGCCTTTCGGTGAAGCCCGGCCTGACCTGCCTCTGGCAAGTGAGCGGGCGGAACAACGTGAGCGACTTCCGCGACTGGGTGCGGCTGGACTTGGAATACATTGATAACTGGTCGCTCTGGCTCGACCTGAAGATTCTCGCCCGCACCATCCCCGTGGTGCTCACCGGCGCGGGCGCGAAGTGAGCGGCCCCTGGGAGCGCCGGTAACTTGCAGCAGGGCAGACGTCCCGCCTGCCTCAGTCCGATGGACGTCCCGCCTGTCAAAAGGGAACCACCAGCCGGGGCGGCTGCCCCACTACGGCGCGACTCTTCGCCGCGTGAGTTTGTTTTGCGGAAGCTCGCCCTCACCCCAGCCCTCTCCCCCGAGGCGAGGGAGCCGGACGCGTCCGTCCCTTTCAGCCTTTCAACTTTTGGCCCCTGAATCCTTCCGCTGACAAACCGCAGCGCGGCTGCTACGGTGCGCGCCATTGATGAGTTTCCTACGAAACGCGCGCAGGCTGGGAGTGCTGGCATTCCTCGGGTGCTTCGTCTTCACGGTCGGCGCGCAGGAGCCGGAGTTTCGCGCGCTCTGGGCGGACACGTTTCACGCGGGGATGCGGAACAGCGCGGAGGTCACGGCGCTGGTCAACACGGCGCGGAACAACAACTTCAACGCCATCATCGTGGAGGTGCGGAAGCGCGGGGACGCTTATTACAACAGCACCATTGAACCGAAGGCGTCGGACGTTTCACCGCAGAGTTTTGATCCGCTCGCGGACTTGCTGACCAAGGCGCACACGGGCGGGCGGCGCATCGAGGTCCACGCGTGGATGACCACCTACCTGGTCTGGAACAATCAGGGCGCGTCGCCATCGCAGACGAATCATCCTTACCTCACGCATCCCGAGTGGTTGAGCGTGGACAACACGGGCGCGAACTGGGACGGCGGGAATTATCAGTTCGACGCCGCGCTGCCGGGCGTGCAGAAGCATGTCTATGGCGTGGCGATGGACATCATCTCGCGCTACGACGTGGACGGGCTGCACTTCGACTACGTGCGCTACTCGGGCAAGACGTGGGGCTATCACTCGAATGCGCTGGAGCGGTTCCGGCGGCGTTACAATTTCAACGGCACGCCCGCGACCACGGACGCGAACTGGCTTCAGATCCGCCGCGACCAGGTGAGCGGGCTGGTGCGGAAGGTATATCTGAACGCCATCGCGCTCAAGCCACAGGTGAAAATTTCCGGGGCCACGATTTGTTTCGCGCCGGGGATCACGACGGACGCGGCGTGGTTCTCGTCGGCGTCGGCGTGGACGAGCGTGTTGCAGGACTGGCGCGGGTGGATGCGGGAGGGGATTTTGGATTTGAACGTGCCGATGATGTATTTCGACAACGCCACGCGCGCGAGTGACTGGGCAAACTGGGGCGTCTTCGCGAAAGAGCACGCGTATGGGCATCAGGTGGCGCTGGGGCAGGGGTCGTATCTGAACGCGCTCACGAACGTGATCACGCAGCTCCGCACCGCGCGGGTGCCGAGCGTGAACTCGAACCTCACGGCGGCGGGCATGGCGATTTATTCTTACGCGGTGCCGACGAGCGACACCACGGCGGCCACGGCGTGGAACGCGCTGATCAACCCGACGAGTTATGACACGAATCCCGTGCCGCTCTTCGTGACGGCGGTGGACACGCCGGAGATGACGTGGAAGACCGCGCCAATGCACGGGCATGTGAAGGGCACGATTCGCGCGGCAGCGACGAGCAACGAACTGGACGGGGCGGTGGTGTCGTTGAGCGGGCCGGTGACGCGGATTCAGACGAACGACCCGACGGGCTTCTACGGCTTCGCGCATCTGCCGCCGGGGAATTACACCGTGGCCGTGACGCACACCAATCTGGCCAGCCAGAGCGCGCCGGTGGTCCTCACGACGGGCGTGGTGAGCACGGTGGATTTTTCGTTGAGCGCGTCGAATGCGCCGCTGCTGAATTTGCAGGCGTATCCCGGCCGCACGGAGGCCATCCTGGCGTGGACGACGACGAACACGGGCGACTCGCAGGTGGAGTTCGGCCTGACGGCGGCGCTGGGGAATTACAGTTGGCGCGACACGAATTCTCTGACGAACCACGCCGTGCTGATCACCGGGCTGCTGCCGAACACGAATTACTTTTACCGCGCACTGACGCGCACGGGTGCGGTGACGAACTCCTCGCCGACGAATGTGTTCCGCACGGCGGGCGAGCTGGTGATGGACAATGGCGACGCGAGTTTCACCGGCTCGTGGACGGCGGCGACTTCCTCGGTGGACAAGTTCGGCGCGGATTATCTGTTCGCCTCCACGCTGTCATCGGCCACGGCCACGTACACGCCGACGATCAGCACGCCGGGGCGTTACGACGTGGCGGTGTGGTATCCGGCGGGCGGGAACCGGAGCAGCAACGCGCCGTTCCTCATCATTTACTCGGGCGGCACCACCAGCGGCACGGTGAACCAAACGGTGAACGGCGGCGGCTGGCGCACGGTGGGCATGAATTTGCCGTTGGCGCGCGGCACGAGCGGAAGTTTTCAGTGGCAGAGCGCCACGCCGGAGAGTCCCGGCAAAGTGGTGATGGCGGACGGGGTGCGGTTCAATTACGCGGCGAACCAGGAGCCGCCCGCGCCGGGCAGCGTGCCGCAATGGTGGTCGGATTTTTTCTTCGGCGGGGCGGTGAACGCGGGCCTTGATCCCGACACGGATGGCTTCAGCACGGAGCGGGAATACCGCGCCGGCACCGATCCGCTGCGCGCCGCGTCGCGACTGCGCTACCGGATCGAGGATCGCACGAGCAATGTGCTGCGGATGAGTTTTTCACCACGTCACGGCGGACGGGCGTATGAGTTGCAAGGGGAGACGATTCTCAGCACGAACGGCTGGACGGGCGTGAGCGGTTCGCCGCAGGTGCTGACGAATGGCGACGGCCTGTTCGCGGTCACGAATCTGACGGGGCAAAAATTTTATCGCCTCCGCGTCCAGCTTCCGCCTTGAATCGGAGGAAGCGTGCGAATTTTTTTGGTGAGCGGTCGTTTGAGCTGTTCATCGGTCTTCGTTCCTTGTGCTGTTCAGAAATAGAAAACTGTTTATGAAACGAATCCTTGCCCTGCTGTCCCTCGCCCTTGTCCCCGTGTTGCAACCGATCGACGTGCGCGCCGCCGGGTATCAGTTCGTGGAAGGCTACAACGCGCTGGACACCAACCAGGCCCCGGCCATTGGCACGAATTACGCCGGGACCGCCGGGCTGGAGCGCGACATCGCGGTGGACGCAGCACGCGGCATCATCTACCAGGCGCGCGGCTCGACGACGACGGAACGGCCCGGCGGCGCGATCGGCATCGCGGCCATCGTGGTGACGAACGGAGCGTTTGCCGGCTCCAACTTCCGCGACACCGGACTCATCACCGCGAGCGGCGCGCCCGCACTCCAGTGGTGCCAGAGCCTGGCCTACGACGCGGTCGCGGACAAACTGTGGGTCTTCGGCGGGCCGCTGAATTCCAGCCCGAATGTGTTCTTCGCGCCCGGCGGCACGCTGGGCGGCGCTCCTGCGGGCGGCGATCCGTCGGCGTTAAACGCCGCGCTAACCCGCGCCTTCAACGTGGACACGAACCTCCTCGACGTAGGCGTGTATGTCAGCCCCACGGTCACGACAAACGGCGTGCCGGCGCGCGGCGGCATCCCGCGCGGCTTCGCCGTCCGCACCGTGGGCACGAACACCACGGTCTATCTCGGCATGGGCCATCACGTTCAGGCGTGGAGCAACGCCGGCACGAACGGTTGGCAGCGCATCTGGGCCACGCTCCGTCCGCCGACCGGCAATCTCGTGACCACGCGCGTGGCCACCAGCTTCAACGGCGTGAACGCGCTCGCCGTGGACGATGGCGGCAACTGCTACTTCAGTGTGCAGAATACCGGCGGACGCATCTGGACGGTGCGCCCGAGCGTGATTCAATTCATCGCCGATCCGATGTCGCTCGACTACAACGACCTCGCGTTCGGTGGCGCGAGCGAGCGCGAAATTCTTCCGCTCATCATCGAGAACCCGCTCGCGCTCCTCGCCACGCCGCCGCAGGGTTTGACCTTCGCGCGCTTCGACGCGCAGCGCACGCTGTTCGCGAGCTTTCTGCCGGGCACCGCGCAGCGCGGCGTGACGCGGCTGGACATTGATGATGGTTTTTCCTTCACCAACGGCGGCGCGTACATCCGTGCGCGCGCCACGGACGGCTTCGGCTCCGGCCAGCCCGCAGGCGGACAGGACACGATTCTTTCCAGCATGAGATTGCGCCAGGGCGCGCCCGCCGCAAGCCAGCCGCTCGGCGCGTCGAACGGCACGCTCTATCACGACGTGGACAGCGTGACGAATCCGACCTTCCTCTACTGCCAGGCGTTCGTGATTGATACGAACAAAGGCCAGACCGTGCCGACGGCCGGAGTATTGAAAGTGCGGATTGCCTCGGACACGAATCCGCCGTCCATCTTCACGCAGCCGCTCTCGCAAACCTTGCTCGAAGGCGGCTCGATCAATCTCATCGTCGGCGCGGCGGGCGCGAAGCCGCTGCATTACCAGTGGCAGTCGAACGGCGTGAACATCGCGGGCGCGAACAGCACGGCCTACTCCGTCGCTGGCGCATCTACGAACCAGGCGGGCGTGTACCGCGTAGTGGTGACGAATGCGCTCGGCTCCATCATCAGTTCCAATGCCACCCTGACCATCACGCCGCTGGTGCGCTCGGAAGCGATGACGTCGCTGTGGAGCCTCGCGCCCGGCTCGCGGACGTATCTCACCACCGACAACACGCAGCGCGGCCTCACTTACAATTCTGATTCGGGCAACATTCTGATCGTGACCCGCACGCCGGCAAACGGGGTGTATGTGCTGAACGCGGATTCCGGCGAGGACGTGGGCCAGATGGGCTTGAGCGGCGTGACCGGCGGGACCTTTGCCCTCAGCAAAATCGGCGCGGCGGACGACGGGCGTATCTTCCTCGCGAACCTTGCGCAGCTCGGGCAGGACTTCCGCATCTACCGCTGGACGCTGGAAATTTTCGGTGATTCGCCAGCACTCGCCTACAACGGCAACCCGACCGGCAGCGCGACGAACCGCTGGGGTGACACCTTCGACGTGCGCGGCGCAGGCAACGACATTCAAATCCTCGCCGGCTCGCGGAACAGCAATGTCTTTGCAATCTTCACCACCGCGAACGGTGGCGACACCTTCACGGCCACGCCCATCACCGTGAGCGGTGCGGGTGCGAACGCCTTCGGTCTCGGCCTCGCCTTCGGTGCGGGTAACACCGTGTGGGCCAAGGGCGACGGCTCGACGCCGCTGCGGCAGGTGTCGTTCGATCTCGGCACCGGCACGGGTGCGATCTTGCACAGCTATTCTTCCGCGCAATTCGCCTCGACCGCCTTGCCGCTGGCGGTGAAGGCCGATCAAGGATTGCTCGCGTCCATCTCGCTGGAGAACCCGGACAATCTTCGCCTCTACACCACGTTCAACTTGGCGAATCCGCCCGTGCTCGTGGACCAGGAAATTTTCCCGAGCGACAACGCGAATGACAATTTCGCGGGCGCGCTCGACTTCGGCGGCGGCAAGCTCTTCGCGCTCGACAGCAACAACGGTCTGCTCGCCATGACCATCGGCAACATCACGCCGCCGCCCGGCGCGCTCACCATCACGCGCACGAACAACAATGTGTATTTGAACTGGTCGGGCAGCTACGTGCTGCAATCGGCGACCAACGTGACCGGGCCGTATCTTGATTTTGGCCCGGCGGGCAACAGTCACAGCGAGAGCACCGTGGGTGTGCCGGAGAAATATTTCCGGCTGAGGAATTGAGGGGCTTGATTCGTCCGTCGAGTTTTACCTGCTGGCAGAAGCTCGCCACCGTCTTGAATCCTGAAAGGATTCAGATAATCCAGCCCAGCGTTGCGCCTCGGAGGCGCTACGCTGGGTTTGCTGCGTGATGAGGTATCAACCCTGAAAGGGTTGAATCAAGGAACGAAGAAAGCGTGACGCGCGGAAGGCGATGCAACCCTTTCAGGGTTGGTGAATTCTTCGGCGGAACCACCCAGGGTAGCCTCGCCGACTCGGCAGCCCTGGGCTGGATGATTCAATCCCTTCAGGATTGAAAATGGGGCCGTCGGAAAATGCGGTTCGTCACAGCAACTGCGGGAACACCTTGTTCGCGTCGTAGTTCAAATCCTTCATCGCCTGCGCGACCACGGTGCGTTCGATCAGGCCTTTCTCCGCGAGCGCGTAGAGCGTGCCGATGACGGTGCTCTCGGCGTCCACCTCGAAGAAGCGGCGCAATTTCTCACGCGTATCGCTGCGGCCAAAGCCGTCGGTGCCGAGCGCGAACAGGCCGCCGGGAACCCACTGGCTGATCTGCTCGGGGACGATCCGCATGTTGTCGGACACGGCCACGAACGGGCCTTTCTCGTTCGCCAGCACGGTCTCGACGTAGGATTTCTTCTTCGGCTCGGTCGGGTGCAGCATGTTCCAGTGGCGCGCGTTGAGAGCCTCGTTGCGGAGGCGCTTGTAACTGGTCGCGCTCCACACGTCCGCGCTCACGTCGTAACGCTCGGCGAGAATCTGCTGCGCTTTCAACGCGGAGTGAATGATCGGGCCGCTGCCGAGAATTTGCGCCGTGTGCTTCTTGCCTTCGGGGCCTTTGCGATATTTGTAGAGGCCGTTCAGGATGCCTTCGCTCACGCCTTCGGGCATGGCGGGCTGCTCGTAGCCTTCGTTGTAGAGCGTGAGGTAGTAGAAGACTTCCTCACCATCGCGATACATGCGCTTCAAACCGTCGGCCACGATGACCGCGATCTCGTAGGCGAACGCCGGGTCATACGCGTAAATCGTCGGCACCGTGCTCGCGGTCAGCAGGCTGTGGCCGTCCTGATGTTGCAAACCTTCGCCGTTCAGCGTGGTGCGGCCGTAGGTCGCGCCGCAGAGGAACCCCTTCGCGCGAATGTCGCCGGCCAGCCAGATTTGATCGCCGATGCGCTGGAAGCCAAACATCGAGTAGTAGATGAAGAACGGAATCATGTTCACGCCCACGTTCGCGTAGGCCGTGCCCGCGCTGATGAACGACGACATGGAACCGGCTTCCGTGATGCCCTCTTCAAGAATCTGCCCGTCCTTCGTCTCGACGTAGGGTGAAATGGTCTGCGTATCCACGGGATCGTAGAGCTGGCCCTTCGACGAGTAGATGCCGAACTCGCGGAAGAGCGGATCGATGCCGAACGTGCGCGCCTCGTCAGGAATGATCGG
>JANNGC010000491.1:0-2900 GCA_031380445.1 Pedosphaera sp. | reverse complement strand
TCTCCAAGAACAGTTGCTCAACGAGCCGCTCGGCGTCGCGCATGGCGAACTCGCGCGCTTTGATCTCATCGAAATTTCCGGCGCCCGCATGCGCCTCGCGTTCACCTGGGCGCACGCGCTCATGGATGCGCCGGGCGCGGAAGAGTTTCTCGCGTGGATCGGGGATGAGAAAAGTTCACCGCGCGCCCCAGCATCTGCTGCTCCACCACCAGCCACGCCTCCGCTCCGCCAGCGCCTCAAGACGGCGTGGAAGTCCATTCACCATCTCGACAAGTTTTGCGAAGTGAAGCCGCAGTCCGTCGGCACGCGGCATCCATTGGCTGCGGCCAGGCTGCATTACCAGACCGTGTGCTTCACTGCCGAAGAAACCGCCGCCGCCCGCGCCCACGCCGCGCGCCTCTGCGGACTGCTCGGCGACGCGCAGTTCCACGCCACCGTCTCGCTCTGCGAATTGCACAGGCTGCGCGACCGTCTCGGTTGCGCCAGCCCGAGCTACGTGCTGCCCATGCCGGTGGGCCTGCGTCCGAAAGGCCGCATCGAACCCGTCTTCAGCAACCAGCTCTCGATGCTCATGGTGCAATTGTTCCCCGCGCAACTCGGCTCCGTCGCCGACGCCGTGGCCGCGTTCAGACCGCAGATGGAACATGCCTTGCGCTCCGGCCTCATCGAGAGCGGTCGCACGCTGGCCGAACTATTCCGCTTCCTCCCGCTGCCGCTCTACGTGTTCATGGTCAAGCAAGGCTTGCGCGGGGAAATTGGCTCGCTCTTTTTTGGCGACACGGCGGCGGTGAACCCGAAGCTCACGAATTTCCTCGGCGTGCCAGTCGAAGACTTCACGCACGTCGCCGCCATCACGCCATCGCCGGGGTTGGGCGTAATCTTTTATTACTTTCGTGGACTGCTGCGTCTCACCGTCGTTCACTCCGCGCGCGTGTTCACGAAAGTTGAGGCGGATGAATTCACCGCCAGCCTGCGCGCCCGGCTGCTTGCGCCATGAATGACTCCGCGGACATCGCAGTGGTTGGCAGTGGCGCATCCGGACTCGCGGCCGCCATCACCGCCGCCCGTGCGGGCGCGCGCGTGCTGCTGCTCGACGAACGTCCCGCGCCCGGCGGCACCGGCGGATTCAGCGGCCTCACCACGCTCTGCGGTCTCTACGATGACGCAGGAAATTTTCTCAATGACGGTTTCGCGCGAGAATTTGCCGAGGCGCTGAGCACCGTCGCGCCGTTGAAGATGGGGAAAGTCTGGGCGCTGCCCTATCGCCCGGAACAATTTCGCAAGCTCGCCGCCGAACTGATCGCCGCCACGCCGAATCTCGAAGTGCGCTGGAACACGCCGCTCGTCGAAGTGAGCAGCGCGATTAACGGAACCATCACCGCCATCAACGGCCACCCCGTCAACGCGGTCATAGATTGCAGCGGCTTCGCCGTCGTCGCGCGCGCGTTGAATCTAACGTGCCTGGAAACGGACGTGACCACCCAAGCCCCCGCCGTCGTGTTTGCGCTGCACCACGTCACGCGCGATCTGTCGAGCCTCGCCGCTGTCGCGCAAGTCTTGCTGCCGCTGGCCCGCGCCGGTCTGCCGTCGGTGAGCTTGCAGCCGAACCTCGAACCCAACTCCATCACCGTGAAACTCGCGGGCCGCCCCGAGCAGGCCGTGCCGGTGCTCGAGTTTCTCCGCCAGCACGTTGAAGGATTTGAAAAGTGCGTCACGCCAACGACTGAGTTCACTCTCTCGCGCCGCGCCGGGCGCATGATTCCAGGCCACTACATATTGACCGGCGACGACGTTCTCGCCGCGCGCAAATTTCCCGATGCCGTGGCGCGCTGCGCCTGGCCCATCGAGCAATGGAACGCCCACGGCGTGGTGCGCTTCCGCTATTTGCCGCCCGGCACGTGCTATGAAATTCCCGCGCGCGCGCTGCGCTCTGCCGCCGTCGCCAATCTTTTCATGGCTGGCAAAACCTTGAGCGCGGACGCGGACGCCATCGCCAGCGCGCGCGTCATGGGCTGCGGCCTCGCGACGGGCGCGGCGGCTGGTCAACTTGCGGTCGCCTCCTTAGAGTCCGCCCACTTCAGATGAGTTTGGACTTTGAAAAACTTTGGGCAGCGACGTATCGCCACGCGGCGATGAATTCGCCGTTCTACCGTGAACAGTTTCGCGGCCTGAAAGTTGTGCCGTCGCTCGCCGACGTGCCCACGGTGGATAAGCGCGTGCTTTCGGAACGCAACTTGGATTTTCTTTGCACGCCGCGTGAGCGCATCGTGGAAATCGTCACCACCAGCGGCACCACGGGCCAGCCGCTGCTCTGGATGCTCACCGCGTCCGACGTGCAGCGTCTCGCCGTCAACGAGCGGCTTTCCTTCGAGTGCGCCGGACTTGCCGCGCGCGACACGGTGCTGCTGGCCGTGGCGCTGGATCGTTGTTTCATCGCGGGCCAGGCCTACTGGCTCGGGCTGCGCGAACTCGGTTGCGCTGCCGTGCGCGCTGGTGCGTCCTCACCGATGCTCGTGTTGGAAATGATTCAGCGCACGCAGCCCACGGCCATCGTCGCCGTGCCATCATTCCTGCGGATGCTGGCGGAGAAGGCGCGCGAGTCTGGTTTCGATTTGCCGAATTGCTCGGTGAAGAAAGCCATCTGCATCGGCGAGCCGGTGCGCGATCGTGCGTTGCAACTGAACTTCGCTGGTCGTGCGATTGAAACCGACTGGGGCGCGAAAGTGTATTCGACTTATGGCGTGACCGAACTGGCGAACTCGCTCTGCGAATGCGATGCCGGCGCGGGCGGCCACTTGCACGATCAACAACTCCACCTCGAAGTGCTGGACGACGACGGCAAGCCCACCGCCGACGGCGAAGTCGGCGAGATTGTCGCCACCACCTTCGGCGTCGAAGCC
>JANNGC010000484.1:0-6897 GCA_031380445.1 Pedosphaera sp. | reverse complement strand
CCATCGACCGGTTGGTGCATCACGCCACGATCCTGGAGTTCGACGGGGAGAGCGTCCGGGCGCAGAAAGCCAAGGCTCGCCAGAGCGCGTGAGACGAACCGCCCTGGCTGGTTGCGTTCCGCCAGTCGGGCTACGCCCTCCAGGCTCCACTCCACCAGCCAGGGAATCCCCTCCATCATCCAACCAAACAGCTCAGGTCCAGTGGGGAATTATAGTTGTCGCCACTGGGGAAAGATAAATGTCGTTGACCGCTCATTCGGTTTCTTCTCTGTGGTTCCTGCTCCGAGCGAGTCGATAGACATGTTTCTGTCCCAAGTCGGAATGATCCCGGTTGGAGCCACCCACCTACAGTTTGAAACTCATGATTTCACGCGCTTTTCGCCGGTTCCGGAGAATTTCCACTTCCGCTTTGGAGGAGCTTTGCTGCCTGCGGAACTGGTTTCGCAATCCGATTCCGTGTCCATTTGGCGAGCGAATCTTGCTGGTTTGGCCGGGCAGACGGATGAACTTAGAATCGGGTTTGCCCCCTCGGAATCTGGGAGCATTGGTCGCTTCGACAATCTGCAATTCGTCACCGTTCCCGAACCTGGCACCTGGGCCTTGCTCGGACTGGGCGGCGCACTGCTCTGGTGCGGCGCGCGGCGGGGAAGAAAGTGAAAGCCCCCGTTTGTTTGCATCGTTCCATGCCTTGTGCTGGCGGCATGGCGGACTATGCCGAACTTTTTTCATCCGGTTCCTTCGGGCGGACGAACTACCAGGCCACGCCGGTCGGCACGGTGGGCCACGTTTTTGAACCCCATGGGTCTGGCATCAATGATCCGACCCGCTACTTCACCCTCTGGCAGCAGGGACGAAACTTCGCCTTCTGCGCCTGGCATTCCAAACGAACTATGTTTCTGGTCCTGACCGGCGACCCGCTCGTGAGAAGGTAATTTATGAAAACCATGATCCTGTCTGCTCTGCTTTTGGGCCTGGCTGCTCACGCGACGGCCCAAGGAACTTTTGTGAACTTGAACTTTGAAGCTACCACGCTGCCCTACTCCTCGAACACCGTGGGCGGCGTGGCGGCGGCGTCCGCTTTTCCGGGCTGGACCGTTTATTATGGCAGCACTCCGCAAACAGTGCTGGCCTACAACGCCGTCCCCACTCAGGCTGGAATCGCTCTTTGGTCGCGAGACTTCGCGGCTGTTTATCCTATCCCACCTTCATTCGGCTTGTTCTCGGCGGTTCCCGGCCCGAGTGAGTCCTTGGACGTTTCCCTTTTACAGGTTGGAATGATTCCGCTCGGTGCCAGCACGTTGCGATTTGAGACCTACGCCATTGATCCGCTCGCCCCGGAGAATTTCCGCTTCCGCTTTGGGAACATATCGTTACCGGTGGAACTCCTTTCGCAATCAGGCTCTGTGTTCACCTACCAAGCCAGTCTCACCGGACTCGCCGGGCAGACCGATGAACTTTGGATCACTCTGGCAGGAGGACCGAACTTTGCTGGTGCTCACCGCCTGGACAATTTGCAATTCGTCACCATCCCCGAACCCGGCACCTGGGCCTTGCTCGGGCTGGGCGGCGCACTGCTTTGGGGCGGCGCGCGGCGGGGAAGAAGGTGAAAGCCCCCGTTTGTTTGCATCGTTCCATGCCTTGTGCTGGCGGCATGGTGGGCCACGTCTTCGAACCTTACCCGGGCGGCGTCAATGATCCGACCCGCTACTTCACCCTCTGGCAACGGGGACACAACTTCGCCTTCTGCGCCTGGCATTCCAAACGAACTCCTCACATGGTCGCCACCGGCGATCCGCTTGTCCGAAGGTAACTTATGAAAACCATCATCCTGTCTGCTTTGCTTTTGGCTTCTGCCGCACATGTGGAAGCACAGGGAACTTTTGTGAACCTCAACTTCGAAGCGGCCACGGTGCCTTACACCACAAATTTCGGCAGCCTCGTTCCTGCATCAGCAGCCTTCCCAGGTTGGACTGTTTATTATGGCAACACGCCACAATCCACCATCGCGTACAACCTCGGCCAACCCAACGGCGGCATTTTTTTATGGGCCAGCGGATTTTCCTCAGTTTTCCCCATTCCACCTTCGTTCGGCTCGTTCTCAATGATTCCTGCGCCAAGGGAAACCATGGATGTTTCTTTGTCGCAAGTCGGCATGATCCCAGTCGGCGCGGGTCGCCTGCAATTCCAAGTTTATTCGGATACGTCGCTCGTGCCGGAAAATTTCCGGTTTCGGTTTGGGCAGACCCCGCTGCCCGTGGAACTGGTGTCGCATTCCGGCTTCGTGTTCACCTGGCAGGCTGACCTCACCGGCTTAGACGGGCAAACGGATGAACTCTGGATCACCCTGGCGACCGGAGGCGGTTCCGCCGGCGTCCATCGCCTCGACAATTTGCAATTCGTCCCTGAACCCGGCATGTGGGCCTTGCTCGGCCTGGGCGGCGCACTCCTCTGGGGCGGCGCACGGCGGAGGAGGAAATGAACGCCCATGTTCTTCGCCTCTTACAATGGCCGGCGCGCGGTCAGCGGGGCGGGCGGCATCGCGGACTATCCGGAACTCTTTTCGTCCGGTTCCTTCGGGCAGACGAACTACCAAGCCACGCCGGTCGGCACGGTGGGCCACGTCTTTGAACCTCACGGCGGCGTCAATGATCCGACCCGCTACTTTACCCTCTGGCAACAAGGGCACAACTTTGCCTTCTGCGCCTGGCATTCCAAACGAACTCCCCACATGGTCGCCACCGGCGACCCGCTCGTGAAAAGGTAAATTATGAAAAAACTAATCTTTTCGGCTCTGCTCTTGGGCCTAGCCGCTCATGCGTCAGCCCAAGGCACCTTTGTGAATCTCAACTTCGAGGCCGCCACGGTGCCGTACTCCACCAATGTTGGGAGTCTGGTCCCCGCGTCGTCCGCCTTTCCCGGATGGACAGTTTATTATGGAAACACTCCACAATCGCCCATTGCTTACAATGCGCTTCAACCTACTGCGGCGATTCTTTTGTGGGCGCGCGAGTTTCCCGCTCCTTATCTCGTACCCACATCATTCGGTTTGTTCTCGGCGATCCCCGGCCCGAGTCAGTCAGGAGATGTTTCTCTTTCGCAAGTGGGAATGATTCCGGCCGGAGCCAGCTCTTTGCAGTTTGAGATCTACGCATCCAGCCCGCTCGTCGCGGAGAATTTCCGCTTCCGCTTTGGGAGCACGTTGCTGCCGGTGGAACTCGTTTCACAATCCGGGTTTGTATTCACCTACCAAGCCAGTCTCGCCGGACTCTCCGGACAGACCGATGAACTCTGGATCACACTGGCCGGAGGACCGAACTTCGCCGGCGCTCATCGCCTGGACAATCTGCAATTCGTCCCCGAACCCGGCACCTGGGCCTTGCTCGGGCTGGGCGGCGTGCTCCTCTGGTGCGGCGCACGGCGGCGCAGGGCGTGATTCGCACCGGTGCATTTTCTTTTCCCACCATCGTTGACCGACGCCAGCGGGATGCGGACGGCAGGTTGAGTTCGTAGTCCTGCGTAAGCCTGCCCCTATCCCCGGGCCGTACTAGTACGAAGGTTCACACCGTAGGACTGCCTGCCTCGTGAAGATTGATCGGCGGGCGCAGGGGAAGGGATGCTAGGCCATCGAAGAAAATCGTATGCACCGCAACCGTCTCTTCTCTCTCCTGTGCGCCGCCGGCGTGTGGATGGCAGTTTCCGGCCAGGCCGCGAACCTCGCGCCGCTCGCGACCAATGACGTGTATTCGGTCGGCGAGGACACGCGCCTGTCCGTGAATCATCGCGGCGTGCTGACCAACGACTTTGATCCCGAGGGCACCACGCTCACCGGCGTGCCGGTCACCGCGCCGCTGAACGGCACGCTCACCTTCACGAACAACGGCGGCTTCGCCTACACGCCGCGCACGAATTTTTTCGGCACGGATTCCTTCACTTACCGTGCGCGTGACACGGGCGGCAGCAACTCCGCGCCGGCCACCGTGACCATCAACGTGCTGCCGGTGAACGACGCGCCGCGCGCCACGAACAATTCTTACAACCTCACCGCCGACACGCTGAACATCCGCTACGCGCCGGGCGTGCTCGGGAATGATTTCGACGCGGACGGCGACACGCTGTCCGCCGTGCTCGTCAGCAACGTGACGCGCGGCGTGCTGGTGCTGGGCGGCGACGGCTCGTTCAGCTACACGCCGGACGCGGGCTTCTTCGGCACGGACTCGTTCACGTATCGCGCGCATGACGGAGCCACGAACAGCGCGACCGTCACCGCCACGCTCAATGTCAGTCCCGCGCCCATCGTCGTCACCACGCCGCCGGCGAGCCAGACGGTGTGTGCGGGCGCGACGGTCAATTTCAGCGTCGCGGCCACCGGCACGGCGCTCACGTATCAGTGGTTCAAGAGCACGAACCTCCTCGCGGGCGCGACAAACAGCACGCTGGTGCTGAACAACGTCGGTGCCTCCGACGCCGCGCAATATCGCGTGCGGCTGATCGGTGCGACGAACTCGGTGACGAACAGCGCCACGCTCTCCGTGAATCTTCCCGTCAGTGCGCCGCCGCTCGTCGACCAAATTCGCATGGTCGGCTCCATCGTGGTGTTCAATGCTGCGGCTACCGGCACCGCGCCGATCACTTACTCGTGGTTGAAGAATGGCGAAGTCATTCCCGGCCAGAACGGCGGCACGCTGCTCCTCTCGAATTTGCTCTCCACGGACTCCGGCCTTTACACCGTCATCGTGGGCAATGCCTGCGGCAGCGTGACGAACAGCGCCACGCTCACGGTCGAGCCGTGCTTCAACCAGTTCGACGTGATGCTCGTCATTGACCGCTCCGGCTCGATGGTCGGCCAGGCTTACACGGACGCGCGCACGGCGGCGTCGAACTTCGTCCACAACCTGCATCTCTCCGCCGAGACGAACGACACGCTCGGCCTCGTTTCGTACAACCCGACTTCGACACTGAACCAGGCACTCACGAATTCTCCGCTCGCGATGGAGGAGGCCATTCAGGCGCTCGGGCCGGCCACGAACGGAACGTGCATCAGTTGCGGCATCATCACCGCGCAGGCGGAACTCACCTCCGCGCGCCGCCGCCCGAATGCGCTGCCCGTCATGGTGCTGCTCACCGACGGCATCCCGCACGACTTCGACACGCCGAGCAACGCGCTCTACAACGCGCAACTCGCCAAGAACGCCGGCACGCGCGTCTTCACCATCGCCTTCGGCACGAACATTGACACCGCGATGATGACCGGCATGGCGTCGTCCCCGAGCGACTACTTCTACGCTTCGAACTCCTCGCAGCTCGGCGCGCTCTTCGACGCCATCTCCACGGTCATCTGCCGTCCGCCCACGAACGTCTTTGGTCCCTACGGCACGACGGTCTGCGCGGGCGCGACGGTGAATCTCGAAGTGAACGCCAGCGGCTGCGCGCAATTTAATTACCAGTGGAACAAGGACGGCGTGGTGCTGCCCGGCCAGACGAATGCGACGCTCGCGCTCAACAACACCGTGGCGACGGACGGCGGCGATTACTCCGTCGTGGTGTCGAGCGTGTGCCGCACGGTGACGAACCACGCGGTGGTCGTCGTCAACGCGCCCGCGCAAGTCGTGACGCCGGTGGCGAATCAGGCGAGCTACCTCGGCAGCAACGTGGTCTTCAGCGTGACGGCGAGCGGCACGCATCTCAGCTACGAATGGAGTTTCAACGGCACGGTGCTCGGCACGAACAGCGCGCTGGCTCTCGACAATCTCACCGCCGGTCAGGCGGGCGAATACTGCGTGGTCATCTCTGGCGCGGACTGCGGCGGCGCGGTGACGAACTGCGCGACGCTGACCATTCTCAATCGCGCGCCGACAGCGAATGCGGACGCCTACGTTACGGCGGAAGACACGACGCTCCTCATTTCCGTCCCTGGCGTCCTTGCCAACGACACGGACGCCGACAACGACGCACTCACCGCCGCGCTCGTCAGCACCGTGTCGCACGGCACGCTCGACCTGAGCGCGAATGGCGCGTTCCTCTACACGCCGAGCCTGAACTTCACCGGCGTGGACACCTTCACCTACCGCGCGAGCGACGGCGTGATCAGCTCCGGCATCGCCACGGTGACAATCACCGTGACGCCCGTGAACGACGCGCCCCTGGCGCTCAACGACGCTTACACGATGGCGGAAGACACGACGTTGACCCTTTCCGTCCCTGGCGTCCTTTCCAACGACAGCGACGTGGACGGCGACACGCTCACGGTCTCGCTCGCGGACAACGTGGCGAACGGCACTTTGAATTTGAGCGCGGACGGCGCGTTCACTTACACGCCGAGTTTGAACCACACCGGCACGGTCACGTTCACTTACACCGTCGCGGACGGCCTGGCGGTTTCTGCGCCCGCGACGGTCACGATTACGATCACGCCGGTGAATGATGCGCCGGTCGCGGCGAATGATTCTTACACCACCGTCGAGGACACGGCCTTGGTCGTCTCCGTCCCCGGCATCCTGGCCAATGACACGGATGCGGATGGTGATGCGCTCTCGGCGGTGTTGGTGGACGGCGTCCCGCATGGGGTGCTGGAGATGAGTGCCTCGGGCGCGTTCACTTACACCCCGAGCCTGAATTTCACGGGGCTGGTCACGTTCACGTATCGCGTCACGGACGGCACGGCGCAGTCCGCGCCGGCCACGGTCAGCATCACGGTCACGCCGGTCAATGACGCGCCGGTCGCGGTGGCGGATGAGTTCACGACGCTGGAAGACACGCTGCTCACGATTCCGGTCGCGGGAATTTTGACGAATGATTTCGACGTGGACGGTGACGCGCTTTCCGCCGTCCTCGTCCGCGACGTGGTGAACGGCACGCTGGTCTTGAGCACCGACGGCTCGTTCACGTATCTGCCGAACG
>JANNGC010000957.1:0-3159 GCA_031380445.1 Pedosphaera sp. | reverse complement strand
GTCACCGGCGTCGGGAGTTGGACGCTGCGCGTCTGGTGCCGCGGGGGCGATGCGATGCCGTCGACGCCTGGCACACCCGCGCCCGCACCGACACACTGCCGCAGCGACTCAGCGTCCGCTGCCGACCGAACTATTGGGCTATGCGAACCTGGACCGCTTCGCCGAGATCGAACAGGCCGAGCAGGAGCAGCAGCGCCTGCATGAGTTGGAGCACTGGCTCTTCCCGCCCGCGCCCGCGCACCTCGACGGCCCGCGCGCCAAGCTCCACGTCTTCGGCGAAGTCATCACGGCGGATGATCATCCGAAACTTCACGCGCTGAAAATCCACTTCAATCTCTTCCGCCCGCGCACTGGTGAGCGTCATCGCAGCATCGGCGACCTGATCGAAATCACCACGCGCTCGGCGCACGAGCAGGAATTGTTCGCGCCGCTCGACTGGCAGTTTCTGCTCTGGCTCGGCGAGCACTACGGCGATTTGGAGAAACAGGACTCGCTGAAAATCTGCGGCATCGAACTGCTGCAATGGCTCGCGCGCTGGGGCCACACCGGGCGCATCGAGTTCGAGCATCAGCCGTCGAGTTTTTCTTTCGAGGGCCGCATCGCGGAACTCGGGCCGAACTTGGAGAACGGCGACAAGGAACTGTCCTTCACGCATCGCCTGAATCTTTCCGACGGCGCGCACCGCCGCATCAGCGAGACAAAATTTTTCGCGGGCCAGCCGCCGATGGCGCTGGTGGACTCGCAGTTTTATCTGCTCCGCAACGCGCCGTCCGCGCGACTGCTGGAGTATTGGGCCGAGTCGCCGGGCATTCCTGTGCGCAAGTTGAGCAACCGGATGCGGACGCAACTCCGCCGCACGCAGACCGTGAACGGCGTGGACTGGGACCAGCTCTGCATCGCTCACGGCGCGAAGCCGCAATTTGTATTCGAGCTGTCCGACGAAACCGTGCGCCTCCGTCTGCGCGCCACCAGCGAGCGTGACCAGAGCGAGTGGCACTGGACTGGCCAGGAGTGGCAGCTCGACACGCCGCGCAAGCAGGACGCGGACAAGCCGCACATCCTCGAAGACGCGCGCCTCGAACCCGCGACGCACTGGCTGCGCCGCCTTGACTGGTTCACGCCGGAGCCGGGCCTCTGGGTCGGCGACGCGAATGAAACTTTTCTCGGCACGCTGGCGCAAGCCTGGCCCGCGCGGCCCGAGGGCGCGGAGTTTCTCGGCAACCCCGCGTTCCACCGCCTGTTCATGGCCCCGCGCCAGTTGAAGCCCAAGCTCATCGTGAAGGGCAGCGGCATCGACTGGTTCACCGTCTCGACCGAGTGGGAACACGAGGGCATGAGATTGAGCGCGGCGGATTTGCAGCGCCTCGCGATTTCCAATTCACGCTTCGTGAAACTGCCCGACGCCGGCTGGGTCGAACTCGACACCGCCGCCGTTTCCAAGGCGCATGAGACGATGGCCGACTTGAACCAGGACACGCTCAGTCCCATCGGCCAGCGCATCAGCCTCGATCAGGCGGCGCACTTCGATGAGGCGGAGTTGAAACGCTTCGCAGACTCGCCGGAGTTGCGCGCGTTGCGGACGAAGATCGCGGACTTCGAGGGCGTTCCCGCCGTGGATATTCCCAAGAGCGTGAACGCAGAAATGCGTCCGTACCAGAAGGACGGTTTCCACTTCCTCTGCCACCTCACGCGCACGCATCTCGGCGGCATTCTTGCCGACGACATGGGCCTGGGAAAAACGCTCCAGACGCTCTCGTGGATGGCGTGGTTGAAGGAAGAGCAGGGCGCGCATCCCCGGCCCACGCTCGTCATCTGCCCCGCGTCCGTGCTGCACAACTGGCGGCGCGAGGCGGAGAAGTTCACGCCGCATTTGAAAGTGCTCGTGCTGGAGAGCGGCGCGGCGCGGCACAACTTGCGAAAGCAGATTCCGCAGCACGACATCATCGTGACGAACTACGCGCTGCTGCGCCGTGACCTCGCGGACCTGAACAAGTTTTCCTTCAGCGCGGTCATTCTCGACGAGGCGCAGTTCATCAAAAATCCGGCGGCGCAAATCACGCAGTCGGTGAAGCAGTTGAAGGCGGATCAGCGTCTCGCGCTCACCGGCACGCCGCTGGAAAACCGCCTGCTCGACTTGTGGAGCATCGTGGATTTTATCCAGCCCGGTTATCTCGGCACGCAGGAACATTTCCACGACACGTATCAGCCCAAAGGCGAAGGCGACGTGGATCAAGTCGCGTCCATCCAACGCATCGCGCGACGCCGGCTCGCGGCGAAGTTGCGCCCGCTCATGTTGCGCCGCTTGAAGAAGCAGGTCGCGAAAGACTTGCCCGACCGCATCGAGGAACGCCGCGATTGCGAACTCGGCGACTTGCAGCGCAAGTTGTATCTCGCCGAACTGCGGCGCAGCCGCGAGCAGGTCGCGCAAATCGTCGCCGAGAAAGGACTCAACAAAAGCAAGATGCACGTCCTCGCGGCGCTCACGCGGTTGCGGCAGATTTGCTGTCATCCGTCGCTCGTGGGCAACGACTCGCCGTCGGGCAAAACCGAGACGCTGTTTGAGCTGCTCGAACCGCTGCTTGCGCAAGGCCACAAGGTTCTCATCTTCTCGCAGTTCGTGCAGATGCTGAAGCTGCTGGAAGTGGAGTGCCGCAAGCTGAACATCCCGACGCATCTGCTCACCGGCGAGACGAAGGAACGCCAGACCATCGTGCAGGCGTTCCAAGCGGAGACGCAGGCGGCGGTCTTCCTGCTCAGTCTGCGCGCGGCGGGCACGGGCTTGAACCTCACCACCGCGAGCTACGTGGTGCTCTACGATCCGTGGTGGAATCCGGCGGTCGAGGCGCAGGCCATTGACCGCTCACACCGCATCGGCCAAACCGCGACAGTCAACGCCTACCGGCTCATCGCGCCCGGCACGGTCGAGGAAAAAATCTGGGAGTTGCAACAGCGCAAGGCGCAAACGATCACCGACGTGCTCGGCGAAGAAGGCTTCGCGCGCAACCTGACGCAGAGCGATCTGGAATACTTGTTCTCCGAAGATTAACCGGCGGGAAATTTCAACGTGTCAAAATCAACTCTCGGACGCGGCCTCGGCGACTTGCTCGGTTCCAATCGAACCGAAGCCAGCCCGTCCGCGCCCATGAAACCGCCGGGCGT
>JANNGC010000440.1:0-8422 GCA_031380445.1 Pedosphaera sp. | reverse complement strand
GCGAACATTGACGTGAGCCATCTCGTGCTCTCGGACACTGCGCCGAGCGAGCTGAAGAAATTGCAGGGCCGTGCGGCGCACGTGCATTTGAGCGACTGCGACGGGATGGTCCACGGCGATTTGCCGCCGGGGCGCGGTGTGGTGAAGTTCGCGCCTTACCTCCACGCGATCAAAGAACTGAACATCCCGGACGGCGTCATCTCCATTGAACTCGAATACTCGCCCGACCCGAAGCGCATCGTGCAATGGGTCGAGGAGGCCTATCGCGAGACCGCGAAGCTGATGGCGCTAACGGGGCTGCGGGAGTGATCTTTTTAACCACGGATGGACACGGATTCACACAGATGGGGAAGGGGAGTTCGTGAACTGGTTTTAAAATTTCGTGTCCATCCGTGTCCATCCGTGGTTAAAAAATTCCCATGAACTTAGCCGACCTGCGCCGTGAATACTCGAAGAGCGGATTGCGCCGCGACGACCTCGATCTCGATCCCCTCGTGCAGTTCCAGACGTGGTTCGCGCAGGCGTTGCAGGCGCAGCTCATCGAGCCGAGCGCCATCACGCTGGCCACGGCGGACGCGCAGGGCCGGCCCTCCGCGCGCATCGTGCTGCTCAAGGCGGTGGACGAGCGCGGCTTCACGTTCTTTACCAACTACGAAAGCCGCAAGGGCCGCGAACTCGCCGCCAACCCGCACGCCGCGCTCGTCTGCTACTGGGCGGAACTGGAGCGCGAAGTATTGATCGCGGGCGAGGTGAGCAAGGTGTCGCGCGAGGAATCCACCGAGTATTTCGCCAAGCGCCCGCGCGGTTCGCAACTCGGCGCGTGGGTGTCAAAGCAAAGCGCCGTCGTCCACGGGCGCGGTGATTTGGAAAGAGAACTGGCTGATGTAGAGGCGCGCTTCGCCAATCGCGACGTGGAGTTGCCGCCGTACTGGGGCGGCTACGTGCTGAATCCGGTGCGCGTGGAATTCTGGCAGGGCCGCCCCAACCGCCTCCACGACCGCTTTCAATACACGCGCCAGTCCGGCGGCTTGTGGCGTGTTGAACGGCTCTCGCCTTAGCAACGTGCCGCCAGCGTCTCGCTGGCGTTGCTCCAATCCTGAAAGGATTGAATCATCCAGCCTAGGGTTGCCGAGTCCGCGAGGCTACCCTGGGTGGCGATCTCAAATGTTTTCCCAACTCTGAAAGAGTTGCATCAACGCCGCGTTCGCACCCTGTGATTCAACTCTTTCAGAGTTGTTTCCCTCATTACGCTGCCAACCCCGCGTAGCGTCTCAGCGACGCAACGCTGGGCTGGATTATCTGAATCCTTTCAGGATTCAAAGACGGACGGCGACAGGGGGGCGGAATGAGATCGCGGCGGAACATGGCTACAAATACTTCGCCAGCAACGGCGCGAGTTCCTTCATCGTCTTCGCCGGCCAGCATTTCCGCTCCGTCATGATCGCGCCCGCCAGCGCGGAGTGGCACGGCCAGTTCGGCTCCGTGGGAATCTGCGGCACGGTGGCGATGAGAATCTTCTTCGCCATCTCCGCGTTGCGCCGCACGTTCGCCACCACCATTTCCACCGTGACGTGCGCTTCGTCCACCTTCCAGCAGTCGTAGTCGGTGATCATCGCCATGGTGGCGTAGGCGATCTCGGCTTCGCGCGCGCACTTGGCCTCGCCGAGATTCGTCATGCCGATCACGTCGTAGCCGGCGCGGTGATTCGTGAGCGACTCGGCCCGCGTGCTGAAGGCCGGGCCTTCCATGTTCACGTAGGTGCCGCCGTCGTGAAGGCGCGCGCCGAGCTTGCGCCCGTTCTTCAGGAGCAACTGCCGCAACTCCTCGCACACCGGATCGGCAAAGGCGACGTGGCCCACGAGACCGCGCCCGAAGAACGTGTGCTCGAACGAGCGCTTGGTGCGGTCGAGAAATTGATCGGGCAGCACGATGTCGCACGGTTTGTATTTTGCCTGGAGCGAGCCGACGGCGCTGACGCTGAGAATCCATTGCACGCCGAGCTTCTTCATCGCCCAGAGGTTGGCGCGATGGTTCAGTTCGCTGGGGAGAATTTTGTGTCCGCGCGCGTGCCGCGGCAGAAACACCACGTCGCGGCCCGCGAGTTTGCCCGTGAGCAACTGATCGGAGGGCGCGCCAAAAGGCGTCTTCACCGTGACCCATTTCTGGTTCGTGAATCCTTCGAGGTGATAAAGGCCGCTGCCGCCGATGATGCCGATGCGATGCTGTGCTTTCATGCGCGCGGACTGTGGTGAGGCGGACGCGGCGGCTCAAGCGGGAAACCGGCCGGAGCGCGGGTTTTTAACCCGCAGCAAAGTTCACAGGCCGAAGGCGCCAGCACTGGCGAACACGGTTCTCCGTTTCACGCCGTTGCGGGTTGAAACCCCGCGCTCCGCCAAATGGGCACACGGCCCTCTGCGGCCAGTGCTTGATGTTCTCGGCTCGCCCGGTGATTGGTGTGGTTGAAGTCCATGAGCGCGAAATACAGTTTTCGATTCGAGAGCCGCGACCGGCGTCGGGAATTGCCGGGCGGCATCATCATCGCGCAGAACGACACCGAGACCATCACGCACGTCGTGCTCAAGATGCTGGGCTTCGTGCTCTTCTACCGCGAGCGATTACAAATCGAGGGCGACGTGCATAACGACTCGATTCAGTTCAAACCCGATCTCGTGTGGCTTGACTACGACATGCAACCCAAGCTTTGGGTCGAGTGTGGCGAGTGCAGCGTGACCAAGCTCGACAAGTTGGCCGTGAAAGTTCACGCGGCGGAAATCTGGGTGCTGAAAAAATCGCCCGCCGCCGCCGAGCAATTGATGGCGGCAATGGCGAAGGAAAAACTGCGGCGCAACCGCTACCACATCCTCGCCTTCGACGAGGAAATGTTCGGCGAGTTGTGCGGACTGGTGGCGCCGCGCAATCAAATGGTGTGGTTCGGCGCGAACTTCGAGAGCGGGCAGATGCAGTTTGAGTTTAACGGGCTGTGGTTTGAGGCGGCGTTCACGGTGACGAAGTTTTGAGCCGGGGAGCGCCGAGCATTGCTCGGCAGGTTGCGCCAACTTTCACTTCGGGTCGAGCGAAGCTCGGCGCTCCATGGAAAATGCTGCTACTTCACGAAAGGCAGTTCGACAATAACCGCGCTCACTTCCCCGCCCGCCGCCCGCACTTTCAACTCCGTGCCGATCTCATTGCGTTCCCGGCGCACGTAGCCGAGGCCGATGTTCGCGCCGAGCGTCGGCGAACGCAGGGCAGTGCTCACGGAACCGACTTCCTTGTCGCCGAAGAAAAGTTTGTCGCCGCGCTTCGGCAGTTCACCCGCGCCTTCGGCCAAGCGCAGCCCGCGCAGCGCCTTCGCCACCTGCCCATACGTGCGGAGGCGCGCGATGATTTCCTGTCCGATGTAGCAGCCCTTCGTGTAGCTGATGGCGCGCGCCTCGATGCCCGCTTCGGGCGGCAGATTGGTCTCGTCCATCTCCGCGCCGAAACGCGGGAGACCCGCCTCGATGCGCGCCGTCTCCAGCGCGTGCCAGCCGCCCGCGCGTCCGCCAAGCGTGGACGCGGCGGCGATTAACTTTTCGGCCAGTGGTTCGAGTGAAGCCACCGGAGCAAACAAATCAAAACCGTCCGTGCCGGTGCGCGGCTGGTTCACGCAGTAAATCTCGCCGAGCGTTTCGTGCTGGAGGCGGCGAGATTGGAAAAACTTTTCAGGGCGCACGAAGTTCAACCCGGTCTGCGCAACGGCGTCCCAAGCTCGCGGGCCTTGCACACTCAGCAATCCGTAGTGCGGCGCGGCATCAATCACCTGCACGTCGTCCGCGATGATGTATTTGTCGAACCGCTCCGCGATGGTCGCGGTGAGTCCCGGCTCGAAGTCCAAAAGAATTTCTTCCGGCAGAATGTGGATGTTCAGGTCGCTCTGCATCCGGCCCTTGTTCGTGACCAGCGCGGCGTAGCAGCCTTCGCCGGCGGGCAAATCCTTCACGTTGTTCGTCACCTGTCCGTTCAGCAGGCGCACGCGGTCGGCACCGGTGAGCACGAGGCGGCTACGAAAACTCAAGTCGAGAACCGCGCACGACTGATGCAGTGCCGCGTGCTCCGTGAGCCAGTCTCCGTAGTCCTCCACGGCCTCCTGCCCGCGCACTTCGGTGAAGCGCGCGTGCCGGGCCGCGTGAAATTCATGCAAGGCCAGTGACGTCATGCGCGCAGGCTAAAGTGGGAACGGCGCGTCCTGAAATCCTGAATGCAAAAAAATCCGTGTGAGCGAGAACCGGAACCGGACCAGCCGCCGGGCGGAAAAGGAAGGTTGGGGTGGCCGACGGGATTCGAACCCGCAACAGCCAGAATCACAATCTGGGACTCTACCATTGAGCTACGACCACCAACCAAGAGCGCGGGAAAGTAGGTTTCCGACTTGGGGGCGTCAAGCACTCCGGCGGAACAGTTCTGTTTCAGAGGATTCCAAGATCGACTTCGCTCCGCCAGCCGAGGAAAGTCCGCGCGTGAACGAATTCACCGCCAACCCCAACGTCTGACCCATCATGCTGCCACGACTCGCCACTCGAATTATCCGCACCGTGGACAAACGCTGCCTGTGGAAGGCCGCATGGAACTTTGGCGTCAAGGGGATGCTCTCCGTCGAGCGTTTCAAACGGCGCGTGAAGCGCGGCGAATACTTTCCGCCGTTCCTCTACCTCTCGATTATCAACTCCTGCAACCTGCGCTGCCAGGGCTGCTGGGTGGACGTGGAAGCCGACCGCAACGCCATTGACCTCGACACGCTCAATCGCACCATCACCGACGCGAAGGCGCACGGGAACGCCTTCTTCGGCATCCTCGGCGGCGAGCCGTTCATGCACCCGGAGTTGCTCGATCTGCTGGAGGCGCACCCGGACTGTTACTTCCAAGTTTTCACCAACGGCCAGTTCATCACCGAGAAAATTGCCAAGCGTCTCGCGGCCATCGGCAACACCACGCCGCTCGTCAGCATCGAGGGCCGCGAGATCACCAGCAACGTGCGGCGCGGGAACAAGGAAGTGCTGAACCGCACCTTGCGCGGACTCGACCATTGCATCGAGGCCGGCCTGCTCACCGGCGTGGCGACCAGCGTGTGTCAGTCGAACATTGATGAGTTGCTCACGGAAGAATGGTTGAACGAACTGATCGCGCGCGGCGTTCACTACGCCTGGTATCACAGCTATCGCCCCATGGGGCCGAAGCCGAACTTCGACCTCGCGCTGCGGCCCGATCAGCTCGTCCGCATCCGCAAGTTCGTCGTCGAGCAGCGCGCGAAGGCACCCATCGCGATCATTGATGCCTACTACGGGCACGACGGCAAGGCGCTCTGCCCGATGGTCACGGGCGTGAGCCATCACGTCAGTCCGAAGGGCGACATCGAGCCGTGCCAGATCATTCAGTTCGCCACCGAGAACATCCGCGACAAGCGCGGCGTGTTCGAGACCATGCGCGACTCGGCGTTCCTGAAAGACTTCCGCGACCTCTCCGGCCAGGCCACGCGCGGCTGCGTGGTGCTCGAACGTCCCGACCTCGTGAAGGCGCTCGTCCTCAAGCACGGCGCGCGCGACACCACCGTGCGCGGCACCGCGATGGCCGAACTCGACGCCATGACCCCGCGCTTCAGCCAATGGCTGCCCGGCGAGGAGATTCCCGAGAAACACTGGATGTATCGCCTCGCGAAGAAACACTGGTTCGGCGATTTCGGCGCGTATCAAGCCGAGCCGCCGAGCGCGGAAAAGGCGTGCAAATTACGAGCCACCGTAGCGGCGTCTCGTGAGAGTGCCGCCCTCAGCCGATGAAGCCGTCAGTTTATCTCGAGACCACCATCCCGAGCCTGCTGACCGCGTGGCCGAACCGGGATGTGCAAATTGCAGCACAACAAGTCTCCACGCGGGAATGGTGGGAGAACCGCCGAAGTCAGAACAGTTCCCAATGACTGGAGAGCTTTGATGTCCTTCCAAGCATGGTCCGCGCGCTTCCTGCAACAGGTCAAAGGAGTGAACCCTTTTGCCGGCGACTGCCTGCCGACCCGGGTCTCGCTGTTCGGGTTCGGACGACCGACGTTGCCGTTTCCGCATCTGTGGAATTACAAAAACCCGATCAAGATTTTTGCGACGTTTTACTGGGATGCCGAAAAGGAAACGGGCTCAGGAAAACACAACCGCTACATCTACGTGGCCGGCTTGCTGCCCGTGTTGCTGACCCGTGAGCCGTCCGTCATCAAGGCCGTGCTTGCCGCCACTGGCGACAAGCCCGGTCAGTTTGATCGGGATCCCGGCCCGATGGCGGGAATCGCTCGGGCCACGGGTGCGGATTCGCTGCTGTATTCGAATGGCCTAATCTGGCGGCGGCAGAAAAGGCTGTCCGCCGAACCATTCAGTCGCGCCAACCTGTTTCAGCCGGAAAAGTTTCATGGCTTTGAGCAAACCTTCCGCAAGACGGTCGCGGAAAGGCTCGAAACGCTTCGTTCTCACCAGCAGGCCAGTGGCGAGAAAGTCAGCCGCATTCAGCTCGAACCTGAAATCAAAGTCCTGATGCTCGAGATGCTGGTGAACAATTTTTTTGGCGGCCGTGTTTCTGAAAAGGAGCTGCGTAATCGTTTTGTTCCCGCCATCGAGATGCTGATTGATCACATGGTCAGCGACACCGTCGCCCCGGTTACTTTGGCGCTCGGCAGAATGTTCACCGGTCGCAACGCGGTCTTGCGGGAAAAGATGGCTGACTTTGAAGCCCTGACCAGCATCGCGCTTTCCGGGCGTGCGGAAGGTTTGGGCTTATGGAAACAGTTCAAGTCCGACGCCACCGATGATGCGCTCCGCAGCAACATCCGGGTATTTCTTGCCGGGGCCATGGAGGCCACGACCTCGTTCGCGAGCTGGGCGATTTCGCATTTGTCACATGCGCCCGATGTTCAGGAGCAAATTTACGCGGAGGTGAAAGACATGAATGTCTATGACCCCGACAATCTGATGAGTGCGGCGACCCTCAACCGGGTGCTCGAAGAAACCTTGCGGCTGACCCCGGCGCTCTATTTTCTCCCGCGCCGGGCCACGGTGGACACCTGGATCGAGACAGGTGATCAGCGAAAAATGTTCATCCCCAAAGGAACCCAGCTCCGCCTCGATGTCTGGCACGCCAACCGGTGCGAGGAGTTCTGGGGAAAAGCGGTGACGGGTTACCCCGCTGAATCGTTTGCCCCGGACCGATGGGAAGTTCTCGCCAAAAAAGGAATTACGTCGAGAGACCTGCTGCACTTCGGGTTCGGGCATGGCCCACGCTTCTGTCCGGGAAGATTTCTCGGACTGCTTGAAGTCGGTCTGGTCGTGGGGGCCGTTGTGAAAATATTCAAGTTCACCGCCGTTGGTAAAGAAACGCAGGCGAAAGCCGGCGTATCAACTAAACCGGCTGACGGCGTATTGGTGGACTTGGAACTCAGAACGTGAAGGGACGGGCGGGCGTGCTGAATTTCGCCGGGCGCGTGCCGGCGCATCTGGCCGGCGCAAACCCGGTGGGCGAGCCACCGTGGAGCCACCATATCGAGCGGAGCGAGGCGAACGCAGTGAGCATCTCTCCTCGGGCGGAGGCAGCAGGTCGTCGCGTTCCTCGAATTGCTCAACCAGCTTCACGGCCACATCCGGCAAACTGAACCGCAATTCCGTTTCGCCGTCATCATCGCTGATGCGGACGACAACAAATTCTGCGATTGCGCCATCACGGCGGAAACGGATTTCGTGGTGACGGACAACGCGTCGAGCCTGCGCCGCAAAGCCCGCGAATGGGGCGTGGTCTAGGACGGCGAGGAAGAGGAGGAAGAACCACCGACTCCGCCCACGCCACCGGGACCTTAACAGGATTGGGAATGCGTCGGTCGAGGGCGGGCGGGCTGTTGTCCGTCCGTCGCTCGGCCTGTGCGGCGTGGCCTCTCGATCCGGTGGCGAATGTACGGACGGACGGGTAGGGCGCGGTGTCCTCACCGCGCCGCGCTGGACGCGGAGGAAACCGTTGGAACTGGCCGCCGTTAATCGCGGAGCGATGACCCGATGGTAGCCGTGGGTTTCAACCCACGGTTGGGCACGCCATCAGGGAACCCGTCGCGGAGCGACGGTTGAAAGGCCGCACGCCCGCGTTCAGGCGTCGCTACGCGACGCGGCTTTCTCATCCGCATCGTTCCGTGGACTGAAGTCCACGGCTACCTTCACGCGGTCGCTACGCGACTGGAGACGCCGCGCCGGAAGCGGAGAAGCCGCCAGGAACTTGCGGGAGCCTCACCCCGGCGCGCTGAGGACAGCGACGCCCTTGTCTCTTGGAAGTGGGTTAGTCTCTCCCCGCCTTGTTTGTGCGGGCCGGAGTTCCGGTCCGGCAAGGCGCCGACACGAGGCCGTACAACCCCGTGTCGGCCGCGGTCCCGAGT
>JANNGC010000329.1:0-8198 GCA_031380445.1 Pedosphaera sp. | reverse complement strand
CGCGGACTCGGCGGTCCGCGCTCCGCTCAAGAAGCCCGCTGCGAGCGCTCCGGCACGGTGCTGCGCCGGCGCCACTCGGTGGGCGTCATGCCAAACTTCTTCTTGAACATCATGTTGAAGAAGCCCAGATGATTGTAGCCCGCCGCGTGCGCGATGGTGGAAGTCTTGTCGTCGGTCTCGGTCAGCAGTTGCCGCGCTTTCTCCAGGCGCAACTCCGTCTGCTTCGCGCGAATCGAGGTCTTGAACTGTTTGCGAAACATCCGCCGGAAGTGCCGCAGGCTGCACCCGCACATCTCGGACAGTTGTTCGGAAGTGTAATTGATCAGGTCCGCGTCCGAGATGCGCGAGATGATTTCCTCGAAGCGCAACAGCGTGGTGGCCACGTTCGTGCGCGGCTGCGAGACATTCGGCAGCGCGTCGCCAAAAATCATCGCCACCAGATGCAGAATGCGGCAGCGGTAGAAGAAGCTGCGGCGACGCGAGGCATTTTCGGTCAGGTCGGCAAACTCCTTCGCCACCGGACTGTCCGCCGGGAGAATCCGCGTCTGCGCCGTGACCGTGAAGGCGTCAAGCGAGAGCCGTTCCGAAAGGGACATCATGCCCACGAGGTGCTCCGGCTGGAAAAAGAAGAAGTGCAGTTTCGCCGCGCTGATCTGGCTGGCGCGCAACACGCCCTCGACCATCGGCCCGACCACGAGAATGTCGCCCGTCTTGAGTTCTTTCACCTCGGTGCGCGCAATCCAGTAGAAGTAACCTTTGCTGACAAGAATAATTTTCCAGCCCGGAGAGGAGTCTTTCCATTCCGAGCCGGGCGCGAGTTCGCACTCGTTGATGAAAAGATGAGTCAGCAGGTTCACGTCGGCAAGGACTGTGCGGGGCTTGCGTTACGAACCGATGGCGGCGCGGCGACGAAGCCGCAAAGTTCTGGTGCGTTTGGTGGCCGGAAAGCACGACGCCCATCCCTGAAGTTACCACGCGCCCGCGCGCTCAATCAAACGGCAGCCCGAAATACAGACACAGCCACGGCTGGAGTTCCTCGAACTCCACCGCCTTGCCCGTGGAAATCAGAAACGCGCGCATGTTGTCCGAGAAACCCGGCCCGGCGAAAACGACCAGCCCCGGAATCGGCCACGCCTCGATGTCCTTGATCGTGGCGGGAATTTTTTCCTCCGCGCTGCCGACCACGGACTGGAATTTGCATTCCAGCCCGAGCGTCTTGCGCGAGACGGGATGCAGCAGCACCACGTCAATGCGCCGCTCCGCGCCCCAGATGCGCCGGGCCACGCGGACTTGCTCCTTCGCTTCGAGTCCGAGTTGCTGGCCAAGTGCGACGACGAGCTTGGCCAGCTCATTACCGTTGGCAACTGCGAGCGCGCGTCCGGCCATAATCAGTTTGGAACCGTGGCCTCTTCCGGCGCGGCGAGCTGTTCCAAGCGCCGGGCCGCCAGTTCCAGATGCTTCGCCTCCAGTTCAATGCCCAGCCCGTGCCGCTGCGTCCGCGCGCACGCGACCGCCGTGGTGCCGCCGCCGGAAAACGGATCAAGCACGAAGTCGCCCGCGTGCGTCGAGGCCAGCAGGCAGCGCTCGACCAGCGCCAGCGGCTTCTGCGTCGGATGTTTGCCGAGTTTCTTCTCCGCCTTGGCCGGCGCGGAAAGCCGCCACACGCTTTTCATCTGCTTCCCGCCCGCGTGCTCGCGCATCAGCTTGTAGTTGAACGTGTGTTTGCTCCGTTCGTCCTTCGCCGCCCATAGCACCGTCTCCGTGGCGTGGGTGAAGTAACGGCAGGAAAGATTCGGCGGCGGATTCGGCTTCTCCCAAGTGATGTCGTTGAGGATTTTCATCCCGAGCTGCTGCATGGCAAATCCGACCGAGAAGATGACGTGCTGCGTGCCCGTGACCCAGATCGTGCCGTTCGGCTTGAGCACGCGCTGGCACCGTTTGAGCCACTCGGTGTTGAACTCGTGATTCATTTCCGCGCCCTTCGACTTGTCCCAGTCGCCCTTGTCCACCTTCACCATTTTGCCCGCGTGACAGGTGATGCCGCCGTTGGAAAGAAAGTAGGGCGGGTCGGCGAAGATGGCGTCGAAGCAGCCGTCGGGAAATTTCGCGAACAGCGCGTCGAGCAGTTCGAGCGAATTGCCCTGCGCCAAAGCGGCGGTGGAAACCTGCGCGCGCAGTTGCGGCCGCACCACATCCAGGATTTGTGGCCAGCCGGGAAAAGGCGTCGGAGGTTTGCCGCGTTTCTGCACGCGCGACGATACAGTCGCGCTGCGCGGGACGGGCAAGAGAAAGTTTGCGGCGCAGAATGCGGGACGCCTCTCGCATGGAGATCTGCCGGTCTTCAATCCTGAAAGGATTGCATCATCCAGCCCAGGGTTGCGACGTAGGAGCTACCCTGGGTCTGCGATTCTTAAAGTTTTCCCAACTCTGAAAGAGTTGCATCAAGCTCGCGTTCCACACTCCCGGATTCAACCCTTGCAGGGTTGATGACTCTTCAAGCCACAAACCCAGCGTAGCGTCTCGGCGACGCAACGCTGGGCTGATTTATCTGAATCCTTTCAGGATTCCAGCGCCGGCAGCATCTCTGGGTGCTATGGCATCAAAGTCACCTTCAACCGCACGAATTTCTGCGCGGGCGCGGCGCCCGGCAGAATCCGAAACGCCGCCGTCTCCGTGACGCCGTTGCCGTCGTCGGTGGCGGGCAAGATTTCCTGCGTCATTGTCCCGCCGCTTTGCCAGGAGCTGAAGTCGGGGGAAACCTCCACGACGTAACTCAAATCGGTCGGCGCGAGGCGGCGCGTGAAGCGGATGACGTAGTTGGTGGACTTCATACTCCCGGCGAATCCGCCGCCGCCGTCCGCGCCGCGCGGGTGTTTGTGGTGCGCGTACTCCAGCAAGTTGCGGCGGCCATCGCCATCGGGATCGGCGTCGGTGCCGCTGATGGAGGCGTTTGACAACTCAGCCTGGGTGAAGTGCAGCGCCCGCCATTGCTGCCAGGGCGAAGTGCTGCCCTCGGCGAGCAGGATGGTCGCGGTGCTTTGCGTCAGCACGCGGTAGTTCACATTCGTCGCGAGCGTGAGCACGAGCGTTTCAATTCCTTCCGTCGTCGCGTCGCTGGTGGAGGTGATGGTGAGCATGATGGAATTGGTTCCGGCGGGAATGACCACGTTCGTTCCGTTCGGCGTGAAGTCGTTCAACGCCGCCGTGCCCGCCCACGAAAATTGCACCGGCAAGTTCGACACCGTGCTGCCCGTGCGCGTGAGGACGAACGCGCCGAAGCTCGAACCATTCTCCGCCGACACGCCGGAGCCGGACACGGCCACGCCTTGCTCGTCGTCCACGATGGTCACGGTCGCGGCGGCGGCAAGCGGCTCGACGCGATAGCCTGCGAGCGTGGTTAGCGTCAGCACCACTGATTCATTCGTCTCGAACGTCGTGTCGTTGCGCGGGAAGACGACGAGGTTCGTGGCCCACACGCCGACGGGCAGGATGACGCTGGTGCCGAGATTCGTGTAGTCCGTTCCGCTCGCCGCTGCGCCGCCGACGGTGAACTGGATCGTCAGCGCCGCGTTCGTCCCGCGATCGCGCGCGATGCGGAACGTGCCAGTGTCCGCGCCCGGCTCTGCGGCCCACGCGTCGGTTGCGTCCACACGCACGATGGGCAGGAGGTTGCTGTCGTCGTTGTCGAGAATCGTAATCGTCGCGACGCTCGGGCTGCCAAGCCGTCCGCCGGGCGAGGGAATCAATTTCACCGTCACGGTTTCATTCGTCTCGTCGGTCGCGTCGTCCACCGGTGCGACGATCAGATCCACAAAACTGCTGCCCGCCGGAATCACCGCCGACGTTGGCAGTGGCGCGTAATCCGCAGGCGCGCTCGCCGAACCGAGCACTTGCAGCAAAACGGTCTGCGGACTCGCCGCCGCCGTCCCGCGCGTGATGCGGAAAATTCCCGTGTCGCCGCCGCTCTCGCTCGCCGTCGCGTCCACCGCCGTGATGGTCAGCGCGCCGGAAACGTCGTCGTCCACAATCGTGTAGGTGTACGTGTTCAGCGCGTCGAGCACGGCGTTGGTCGGGTTGCTCAAGGTGATGACAATTGTTTCGTCGCCCTCGGCGAGCGCGTCGTTGCTCACGTTGAAACTCAGCGTCCGGTTCACTTCACCGGCGGGAAAGACCATCGTGCCCGCCGCCAGCGTGTAGTCCGTGCCGCCGCCCGTGGCGCTGCCGCCGGTCACCGTGTAATTCACGCTCGCGCTCGCCGTGCGCGATGCGGAGAGGCGCATGCTGATCTGCGCGAAGGTGTCGCTCTCCGGCCCCTGGCTGGTGGCGGAATTAAAACCAATGGCGGCGGTGGTCGTGTCGTTGTCGCTGATCGTCACGGTCAGCAACCCGGCGGTGCCGATGACGTAATTTGGATTCGGCAGCACGCTCAACAGCACGCGCTCGGCGCTCTCGATGATGGCGTCATCCATCGGATTGATCGCGACATCAAGCATCGTGACGCCGCTGGCGAAACGGAACGAGCCGGGCAGCTCGTCGTAATCCGCGCCGGACAGCGCCTCGCCGCCCAGCGAGTAAAACACTTCGAGTTCATCCGTGGCCGCGCCGCTGCGCGTGAAACGAAACGCGCCGGGATTGCCGCCGCCTTCGCTCGCGCTCGCGTCGAAGGCGCTGAAGGAGATCGTCGGCAGTTCGCTGTCCTGGATCACCACCGTGGCGCTGCCGGGATTGCCGACGTTGTAGGCCGCGCTCGATTGCACCTGCACGATCACCGTCTCGTCGCCTTCGGTGGTCGTGTCGTTGATTGGCGTGATGGTGAGCGTGACGTTTGGGCGACCGGCAAGAATGGTGACAGTGCCGCTCAACGCATTGAAATCACTCCCGCTCACCGCACTGCCGGCGAGCGTGTAATTGACGACGAGATTCGCCGCAAGACTGCCGAGGCGGTTGAACGTCACGATGCCGTTGTTGCCGCTGGTCTCGGTGGCGAGGTTGTCGGTGGCGACCACGGTGACGGTCACCGGGTCGTCGTCTTGAATCGTCACCGTCGCGTTCGAGGCCGTGGACAGCGTGTAGGCTGCGCTGGTCAGCAGGCGCACGAGGACGGTTTCGTTCGTCTCCACCTCGGCGTCGTCGAGCGTGTTCAGCGTGAGGAGCGCGGTGGTTTGTCCGGCGGGAATAGCCACCACGCCCGGCAACGCGACGTAATCCACGCCCGCCGTGGCCGAGCCGAGCACGGTGTAGGGCACGAGCAGTTCGTTCGCGATGTTGCCGCTGCGCGTGACGATGAAGACGCCTGCGTCGTTGCCGCTCTCGGTGGCGAGATTGTCCGCGCCGGTGCCGCTGCCGGAATACGCGGAGATGCTGACGGTCGGGTTCACCGCCGCCTCGTCGTCCGCCAGCGTCAACGTCACTTCCGCGCGCGAGACGAGCACGTAGTTCGCGTCCTCGATCAAAGTCAGCGTGATCAGCTCCGGGCCTTCCGTCGTGGTGTCGGCGACGGGCGTGATCGTGATGTCGAGATTCGTCACGCCGGCGGCGAGCACGTATTGCAGCGGGGAATTCGTCGGTGCGGGCGTCATCGTGTAGTCGCTGCCGAGGAACGCGGAGCCGGTGCGGTTCAGGCGCACGGTGAGCGCGCCGCTGGTGTTGCCGCCGCGCGTGAGGCGCACCACGCCGGGGTTCAATCCGGCCTCGCCAAGATTTGTATCGAGCAAAGTGAAACCAATTTGCGGCAGCGCGGTCGCGTTGAAGTCGAGCGCGGTGGCGTCCGGCCCGACGTTGATTGGATTGCTCCAGCCCGACGCGGGGAGCGTGTAGCCATACTTCACCGCCGTCAGCGTGTGCGCGCCCGCCGCGAGTCCCGCGACGGTGTAGTAGCCATCGCTGTCCGAGTACGCGCCGCGATAGCTGGAGCCGCTCTGGTTGTTCGACACGCGCACGCCTTCGAGCGGTTGGCCCGCGAGCGTGATGCGACCGCTGGCGCGGAAGGTCGTGGGCGTGCCGACGGTGATGGTCACGGTCTTCGTCGCCACGCCGCCTTTCATGTCGCTCGCGGTGCAACGCACGACGTAGTGGCCGGCGCTCGCCCACGCGCGCGCGACGCTGGCGGAGTTGGGACCGAACGATTGGTCGCCGAAGTCCCACGCATAGGCGAGCGCGTCGCCATCGGCATCCTCGGCGACGGCGGTGAAGTTCACCGTGCCGTTCACAGCCACGCTGTTGCGGTCAGGAATTAAATTCAGCGACGGCGCGCGATTGCCGGGGAAGGGGCCGAGGTTCACGACGACATCAATCCAGTTCTCCGGCAGCGAGCCGTCGCCGCGCGCGACGGGCGTGAGAAAAATCCCCGACGCCTCATCCGCGTAGGTGCGCCCGACGATGACCGCGCCGTCGTCCTTGCCGCTGTTGCCGGCGGGCGTGCCGGGCGTGGTGTCGAGCAGATGCGTGCCGCTGCCGCTGTTGGCCACGCCGTTGTTCCACGCGTCCCAGTTCAGCATCACTCCGTTGAGAAACCACGCGTTGGGAATTTTCCGGCGGAACTCCGCCCAATAATTGCGGTCGTAATCCTTGCGAATCTTCAGCGCATAATTTTGCCCCGGCGTGAGCGCCGCGACATCGTAGGTGAAGACGCGATACGTGCCGTTCGTGGTCACGGTCTGAACCTGCGCGTCAGGCAGCCAGTCGAGAATGTTTTTGAACGCGGCGTTGAACTGGCCTTGTCCGCCGCTGCTGCCCATCACGTCGTAAGGGTTGCCATACTCGACGTGAGTGCCGTGACTGATCACGCCCTCGCCGAGACCGGTCCAAAAGTTCGCGTGCCACACCCCGTAGTTGTGGCCGAGTTCGTGAATCTGCACGCCGGTCGAGCTGCTTAACATCCAGCAGCCTTTGCCGCCGACGTAAGCCTGGCCACCGTAGCCAAAGCCGTTGCAGCCCGAGCCGGGGCTAGTGAAGCGCACGATGTCCAAGTTGTAATTGTCCGTGTCGTAGCCGGCGGCGCGGGCCACTTCGCGGGCGTCGGCGAGCAGGACGTAGTCGCCGTTCTCGCAATACCACGCGCGCGGTTGCGGCAGCGTGAGCAGCGGCGTCACGTCAGTGACGAGCCACGTCGAGTTGTAAGAATTTTCTGCGAACCACGCGCTCGTCGCATCCATGAGCGCATACGCGCCCGCCTCGGTGATGGCCTCGGTCGCGTCGTCGGGATACGCGACGCGCATGAAGAGCACGGTGCGCGGGCCTTGCGTCCAGCCGTCGCGGGCGATGGGCGGTTCGGTGCCGTCGCCGCCCAGGCCGCCGTCGGCGGCGAGACGCTGGTTGCGTGCGGTGAGATGGCCTGCGCCGCAGTAGGCCTCCACGCGCCCGGCCAGTTCACCAAACGCGGGCGTGCTGTGCGTGTCGGCAGGCTGGCCGGAGACGGGGCAATTCTCTTTCGCATCAAGACCGGCGGCTTCTGATTTCGTGAGCGTGCGAATCGATTCCTCATGCACGGCGAGCGACGAGCCGATGGCGATGCCCCACAGGTTGTCCTTCTCGTGCGTGGTCTGGCTGAAGCGTTGGCCATAGACGTAGGCGTTGAAGCGTCGTCCGTTCAGCACGACCTCGTGTTTGATCTCGCGACGGTTCTGCTCGGGAGAATCCGCGATCAGCGTGCCGAAGAATCCGCGCCCGCTCACGCGCTCTTCGAGCAGCGATTGAATCGCCGGCGGCAACTGGCGGCGCACGTTATCCGGCACGGCCTGTTCCAGCGCGGCGCGCGGGTCAGTCTGGATCAGTTTCTCCAACGCAGCGCGTCGGGCGGTGGCGAGTTGAATGCCGTTGGCGGCAAGCGCGTTTTTTTCATCCTCGGTCGCGGACAGATATTTTTGACTCCACGAGTCGAACGCGGCGGCGGGCGTAGCCATAGTTTCTTTTACCGCCGTCGGAGTGGGCGCGGCGGCGGTCGCTTCAATCGTGGTCGTGACCGGCGCAGCATCGCGCGGGGCCGGGGCCGCAGGCCGCACCGGTTCACTGCCTCGGAATAGGAAAAGGGAAAACAGCACCAGCGCCAGCAACAGCACTGGCGACCAACGCCGAAGAAATTTCATAAGCATGACCGGTTCGCGCCCGCAGACCACGGTTGGGATGCTCACACCGATACCCCTGAATGGTGACGCGGGACAGAGAGTGAATCGGTGTTTCCGGCGGGCGGGTTAAGTCCA
>JANNGC010000316.1:0-3337 GCA_031380445.1 Pedosphaera sp. | reverse complement strand
GGCTGCTGACAAAGTTCGTGTTCAAAGTCGGTTTCTCGCTGCCCGTGTGGCATCTGCTGATCGCCGTGGTCATCAACTCCGCGCTCACCGTGGTCATCGGACTCACCGCCGGACGCGCGGTGCTGAAACGTCCGCCGCTGGAAATTTTGCGGGCGGAAGGGTGAGCGACACGGAGCGCGGGTTTTCAACCCTTGTCATTACCCACATCTCGAACGGGTCTTTTTTCCATCCTGACAGGATGGAAGTAAATCAGCCCAGGGTTGCCGAGTCCGCGAGGCTACCCTGGGTAAAGTGTCCTGAAAGATTCCCCAACTCTGAAAGAGTTGTATCAAGACCGCGTCCCCCGCGCCCGTGATTCAACCCTGACAGGGTTGCTCCGTCATCGCTCGCCGCCCCAGCGTAGCGTCTCGGCAACGCAACGCTGGGCTGGATTATCCGAATCCTTTCAGGATTCAAAAACGGACGGGCAAAGGATGTGGGCGAAGGCAAGGGTGGAAAATCCATGCTCCGTCCGGGCAAAGCGCAAGGCTCGTCAGCCCATTCGTGCAAGCGGCAATCCTGTTCGCTTCTCGCCCGCCCGAATTGAGCGGAAGTCCCGCTGGCATGGCCCAAGCTAAATTGACCTCAGCATGAAAACAGGAAGCAAAACATCAGATGAATCAGGAAAGGCCGGCTGGATTCTGCTCTGGCTGCTCGGCGTGCCGATTCCCGTGCTGCTGATTTTCTTTCTCTTGCGCGGATGCACCTGAATTGAAGAGTTTGCCTGCGAACCGACGGAGAAAAAACCAAACAAAGGAAACTTATGAAACAATGGATTGTGCTGCCGATGATCGTTGCCGCCCTCGTGCTCACGGCGGGCTGCGAAAAAGGCACCGGCGAAAAGGTCGGCGAGAAACTTGATAACGCGGCGGAGAAAACGAAAGAGGGCGTGAAAGATGCCGCCGAAAAAACCGGCGAAGTCCTGAAGGACGCAGCGGACAAAACCGGCGACGCGCTGAAGACGGCGGGCGACAAATTGAAGGAGACGGCGAAGTAACCTTCGGTCCAGTCCCTTCGGCGGAGCGGTGCCTGGCACCGCTCCGCTTTTTTGTGCTGTGGGGCAGCCGTCCCGACTGCCCCACTACTCCATCATCCTGCGCTGACCCTTGCGCCCAAGCCGCTGTCCTAAGAACATCCCGCCATGCGTGTGGTGAAAACAATTTCCGCGATGCAACGTCTGGCGCTCCAGTGGCGGCGTTCCGGCCTGCGCGTTTCGCTGGTGCCGACGATGGGTTATTTGCACGCGGGCCACGTCAGCCTCGTGCAGCGCGCGCGGAAAATCGCCGGGCCGCGCGGGCAGGTCGTGGTGAGCATCTACGTGAACCCCACGCAGTTTGCACCCACGGAAGACCTGAGCCGCTACCCGCGCGACTTCCAGCGCGACCAGAAGCTCTGCCGTGAAGCTGGAGCCGACGTGATTTTCTATCCGACCGACGCGCAGATGTATCCCGGCCAAGCCGAAGGCGACTACAGCACCTACGTCGTGGAGGAAAATCTCTCGCGCACGATGGAAGGTGCGTCGCGGCCCACGCACTTTCGCGGCGTCACCACAGTGTGCGCGAAGCTCTTCCAAATCGTGCTGCCAGATGTGGCCGTCTTTGGCGCAAAAGATTTTCAGCAAGCCGCGCTGATGACGCGGATGGTGCGCGACCTGAACTTCCCGATGCGCATCGTGGTCGCTCCGACCGTGCGCGAGGCGGACGGCTTGGCGATGAGTTCGCGCAACCGCTACCTCGACGCTGAGCAGCGCCCGCAAGCCACCGCGCTCTGGCAGGCCATCCAACACGCCAAGGCTGCGGTGAAACAATCCAAACGCCCGCTCGCCGCCGAGAAGCTGCGCGGAGAGTTGCACGCCATGATTCAGCAGTGCCCCGCCGCCCGCGTGGATTACATCCAGTTCTTCGACGCGAAGACTTTTACCGCCGCCACAAGCGTGACGCGCGGCACGCACCTCGCGCTGGCCGTGTTTGTGGGAAAGACGCGGCTGATCGACAACGCCCCGTTGTGAAATCGCCCCGTTGCTGTCAAAGCTCCGGCATGGTGCGAAGCATGAGGCTGGCTTCGGGGGCATCGGTGCTCATCCAGTTGGTGCTGGAAGTCCACGCGGCGTTCCAGGATGCGACGCTGCCCCGCTTCATCCGCGTTTGGAAGATGGCTAAAAAACTCGGCCTACTGCCCGCAGCACTTCTTGAACTTCTTCCCGCTGCCGCAGGGGCAGGGATCGTTGCGACCGGTTTTCAGCTCCGGGCGAAATGAAGCGGCTTGCAGGAGCTGTTCCGCCTTTGACGGCACCATCTCGTGCGTGAACCGGTCGCGACCCTCCCAGAACTTGCAGTGCGGACAGACGCCGCCCAGCGGATAATCTTTTTCCTCCTCATGCGGGCACCCGATGATGCGCTCCGTCCGCAGCACCTGCCGCACGCCGTGCCGGTCGAAGAACGCCTGCACCTCGGTCTGAATGGCCGCGTCCTCCCGGATGTCGCCGGTCTGCGTGATCCAACGATGCAGCGGGTCCGGGGCCGCCGTGCGCGATTGGTTAATGACCGCCACCAGCTTCGTCGCCCGCGTGTTGTCCGGCCCGTAGAACATCACTCCGCCCATCGGATAGGCACCGCGCCTTCCGGTGACGCTGATGGGCACGTCCGCCAGCGAGCCGGGGCGATAGGGGCGGCGGGAGTCAGGAGAGGGCATTTTATTGCCACTATTTCCGCGGCGGACCGACGCTCAGTTAAACTTGTTCTTCCGATACGCGCCCATCGCGGGGGCGTTCGGGTTCACCTCGGGGCCGAAGTAGCGGAGGGTGACGAGCGGCTCGGTCTCGCTGGTGTTCTCGAAGGTCACGCCGTTCTTCGCGCCGTCTTCGGTGCAGAAGTATTCGTCCTCGGTCAGTTCATTGAAGCGGATGAGCTTCGGGCTGTTGAGCGGCTGACCATTGATCTTGCCGCTGCCTTGCACGCAGATGAGGCCGTAGGCGCCGGTGTCCTTGATGGTGCAATTCACGCCCGGCACTACGGTGAGTTCCTTCGCGGTGAAGAGCTGTTCGCCATCCACCTTGCCATAGACAATCCAGCGATCCACGAAGCCTTCGCTGCGCGTATCGGCGACAGGGACGGGTTCGAGGTAGTGGTGGTCCTTGAAGTTCGGATCCACGTTTTTGTCCCAATCAAGCTGGTCCACGATGAAGTCGATGTCGTGATGTTTGCTCTTGGGCATGTCCTTCACGAGCAGGCTCCTCGGCACTTCGCGACCTTCGACGAGGTTCTGATACATGCCGAAAACATCGCTGCCCCACTGCGGC
>JANNGC010000310.1:0-13888 GCA_031380445.1 Pedosphaera sp. | reverse complement strand
GACGTTCTGCGCCGGTGCCGAAGCCGTGCCCGCAAACCAGGCACAGAAGACCCGCGCGAAGAAGGTTAAACCCTTTGACATGAGTGAAGAATATCGGCGTGCCATTCTGTGACAAGCGCATCTTCCGAGAAGGAGAAAAGTGCCAGCTGCCGAACTGAACCGGGCGCAAAAGCTGAAATTCGGAAAGTAAAAAAAAGAGGCGGAGGCGCGTCCGGCTTCCGCTTTCTGCTTTCTGTTTTCCGCTTTCTGCTTTCTGCTCACGCCCATGCCCGTGGAGTTGGTCCAGTATTTCAATCGTGACACGCAGCGCGTCGAGACCGAGGAGGTCTATGGCGACAAGTTCTTGCAGTTCACATACGCGAACCCGCTCGGGCGGCTCGCGCTGCACGCGCTTGTGAAACGCGGCGCGTTCTCGCGCTGGTACGGCTGGCGCATGGATCGCGCCCGGAGCCGTGCGAAGGTCGCACCATTCATCGCGCACTATCGCGTGCACACGGGCGAGTTCGCGGACGCGCCGGAGTCGTATCGCACCTTCAATGAATTTTTCTTTCGCAAGCTGAAGCCGGAGGCGCGGCCTGTGAACGCGGATGAAAACGTGGCGGTGTTTCCGGCGGACGGGCGGCATCTGGGTTTTCAAGACGTGTCGAAAATGGACGGCATCTTCGTGAAGGGCGCGGTCTTCGACCTGCGCTCGCTGTTGCAAGACGACGCGCTGGCCGCGCGCTTTCGCGAGGGCACGATGGTGTTGTCGCGGCTGTGTCCGGTGGATTATCACCGCTTTCATTTCCCCGTGGCGGGCGTGGCCGGGGCGCCGCGCCTGATCAACGGGCCGCTCTACTCGGTGAATCCCATCGCGCTGCGGCGGAACATCCGCATCTTCACGGAGAACAAGCGCGCGGTCACGGCCATCGAGTCGGAACGCTTCGGCACGGTGCTGATGTTCGAGGTGGGCGCGACGTGCGTGGGGAGCTGGGATTACACGTTCACGCCCGGCGCGCGCGTAGCGAAGGGCACGGAGAAAGGCTTCTTCAAATTCGGCGGCTCCTCGACCATCACGCTCTTCGAGCGTGGCCGCGTGAAGCTGGCGGAGGATTTGTTGGAGCAGTCGGCGCGACGTGTGGAGCTGTACGCGCGCATGGGCGATCTGATGGGGAAAAGCTGAAATGGGTAGGGCCGCGTTGCGCGCGGCCTTCTTGGCTGAAAGGTCAAGGACGCCCAAGCCGCGCAGCAGCGCGGCCCTACCACGATTGAATGAACCCGAACGAACTGACCTTGTGGCAAAGCCTGCGCGAACTCCCGCGCGCGGCGTGGTTGCTCTACCTCGGCACGTTCATCAACCGCTTCGGCTCCTTCGTCATGCCGTTCCTCACCATCTACGCGGGCGATCACTTTCGCGCGCGCGGTTACTCGCTGACGGACGCGACGACGGCGGCGGCGTGGACGCTAACCTCGTACGGGCTGGGCCATTTCATCGCGTCACTGGCCGGCGGTTATCTCACGGACAAAATCGGGCGGCGCAAAACCATCGCGCTCTCCATGTTCTCGTCCGCCGCTTCGATGCTGCTGCTCTCGCAGGCGGAATCACTCGCGGCGATGATGACGCTGACCGCCCTCACGGGCCTGACCACGGAACTGTATCGCCCCGCGAGCACGGCTTTGCTCGCGGACGTGGTGACGCCGGAGCAGCGCATCACGGCCTTCGCGGCCATGCGCTGGGCGCTGAACGCAGGCTTCGCCTTCGGCCCGGCCACGGCGGGATTTCTCGCGGGCTACTCGTTCAAGTGGCTGTTCATCGGCGACGCGATCACCTCGGCGATGTTTGGATTGGTCGCTTGGTTTCTGCTGCCGCACGGGTTGCGCGCGGGCGGCGAATCCGCGAAGTGGTCGGCGGCGTGGCGTGTGATGCGCGGCGACCGGCGGTTCCACAAGATGCTGCTCGCGCAGTTCGCCATCGCGCTGATCTTTCTGCAAATGAGTTCGACCTTCAGCCTGCACGTCACCTCGGCGGGCATCAGCAAGGCGACCTACGGACTGCTCATGTCGTTGAACGGCGTGATGATCATTCTCCTCGAACTGCCGCTCACGATGCGGACACGCCGGCTGCCGCAGCGCGCGACGATGGCCGTCGGTTATCTGCTCATCGGCTTTGGTTTCATGCTCAACGTGTGGGCGCTGAACCTGCCCGCGCTGGTGCTGGTCATCGTCATCTTCACCATCGGCGAAATGATCGCCATGCCGCTCGCGTCGGCCTTCATCGTGGACGGTGTGCCGCCGGAAATGCGCGGACGCTACATGGGCATGTACGGCCTGGTCTGGGCGCTCGCGCTCACGGTCGGGCCGAGCACGGGCGTGCGGATGCACGCCGGATCGCCGGTGCTGTTGTGGGGCGCGTGCGCGGTGCTCGGCGTGATCGCGGCGGTGACGGTGTTGTGGACGCGGGAAGAAAGTAAGACGACGGCTGACAACGTGTAATCCGCGACCGCACTGAAGTGGAAAAATCCGCCAAGTTAATTTCCGGTGTCGGAAGAATTTCTTCTTTAACTTTTCCACCTGCGCCCCGTCACTAGACGCGCACGGAGAAATCATTCGCGGCCTGGACAGCACGCAACAATTTTTCCGCACCATGAGTTGAAACGACCGAATCGTAAGAACGCCGCCGCACCTCCACCGGAGCAGCGGTCAGTGTGGCTGTCCAAGGTGGTTCTCGTCGGGGCCGGCATGGTTCTCATGCTGCTGGCTGAAACCCTGTTCTGGCCGGGACGCGGACTGGCGTGGAAACATCTGGGCGAGCGAACGAAGAAATTTTCCACCACCGCCGCCAGCACCAATGCGCCGTGGGGCCGGCTCGAATACACGCCCATCGCGCTCGACCGGCCGGAGGAGTATTTCACGAACGACTTCAGCCATGCCGCGCCGCGCACTCTCTGGATTTTCCGCAACCAGACCGAGCAGCAACTGCACGACGTGCTCGGCGCGTTTGATTTCACCGACGCCACGCGCACCTGGCTGACGAACCGCGCGCACTGGCAGTTCTCGCCGCGCCACATCGCCCTCGCCCCAACGCCCGAGGTCGTGGTCAGCCTCAGTCCGGCCACGCGGCAGAAGTTTTACCAACTCCTCAGCCAAAACCCGGAGAACGCGCTGTACGCCACGCCGTTCCGTTTCCGCGCGCACGGTTTTGACGACTGGTTTGCCGACTGCGGGCTGTCGCGAGAGAGGATCGCGCTGGTGCGCAGCCTGACCTACGAGCAAGACGGCGGACTGTGCTTCGCGGACGCGCCCACTTTTGCCGCGCTCTCCACGCCGGAGGAGACGAAGAGCGTGATCAAGTGCCTGTGGCGCGTCTCCACCTTCGTCGCCAGGCTGCACGTCGGCCCGGACACCGACGTGGACAGGCTGATGCAATACTGGAGTCCGCTCGGCCCCGCCCGCGAGTACCGCCCGCTCATCGAATCCATGACGCGCGTGCCGGAAGGTTCCACGCTGAACCTCTCGTATCTGCTGCCGGCCTTCGCGCGGCTCCGGCTCTACACGTACCCGAACCCGCGCGACCGCGACATCGCGCGCCAAGACTGCTTCTGGAGCTCGATGAATTTTTTCAACACGGTGGCGGACAACCGCTTCTTCAATCCCGAGTACACGCAGAAAGTTCTCGACGCCGACTACACGCGCGTGCGCGACGAGTCCCGGCGCTTCGGCGATCTGCTCATGCTCACCAGCGCGGACAATCAGGCGCTGCACATGTGCGTGTTCATCGCGGATGACATGGTCTTCACCAAGAACGGCGCGAACACGCAGCAGCCGTGGGTGCTGATGAAGCTGCCGGAGATGTTGAGCCAATACGACCGCGAGAAACCGTTTCAAGTCCGCGTCTATCGTCGCATCGCACCGCCGCCCCTCGGCGCAGTGCAAGAAGTATCTTCCTCCGCACGCGCGCTTTGATTTTGACAACGTGCGCGGCGACCGCCCCAATGTCGCGCGCTCGGAGGCCCCGCGTGTATCAGTTGGCATCGACGAAGAAATTCCCGTCATTACCTTGATGCACGATTGTCCCTACAGCACCGGCAATTTTCTGCCGAACCATTTTGCAACTGAATGAAACCGCACACGAAAGCAACGACCTCGCAAATCCTCGGAGGAGGAAACGGCGCCGCCCACGCGCCCGTCCGCATCCCGCCGCAGTGGCAGGAACATTACGACGCGCTCATCGTCTGCCGCGCGCAGCTCGGCCAGCGCAAGAGCGGGCTGAACGAAATCGCGCGCGAGGAGCAGCAGGCCTTCAGCCTGCACATGGCCGACGCAGGCACGGATGAATTTGATCGCGACTTCGCCCTGAGCATTTTGTCCTCGGACCAGAACGCCATGTACGAAATTGACGCCGCGCTGGATCGCATCCGCGCCGGCACCTACGGCATGTGTGAAATCAGCGGCCAGCCCATCGAGGGCGAACGCCTGCTCGCCATTCCGTGGACGCGCTACTCCGCCGCCGCGCAACGCGAGCTGGAAGAAGGCGGTCACGCCGCCCGCACCCGCTTCGGCGAACGCGGCGCGTGGAACGAACCAGAGCCAAAGGAAAGCAGCGCGGAAGAGGCCGAGCCGGAGACGGCCTGAGCGACGAGGGGGGGGGGACTTCTGCCAGGTTCAGTAATCAGTCTTCAGTAATCAGTGAAACGGCCGCCTGTGGCGTAAGCGTCGCAGGCGGCTGTTTCACTGATTACTGCTTCACTGATTACTGTTTCACTGTTTTATTCCGCGCGTGATTGCTCTGCTCGATTACGGTTCCGGCAACCTCCGCAGTGTGGAAAAGGCGCTGCTCAAGGTCGGCGCGGACGTGCGCGTGACCAAATCCGCCGACGGCCTCGCGGGCGCGCACGGCGTGGTGCTGCCCGGCGTGGGCGCGTTCGACGACTGCGTGAACGCGATGGGCCGCCAGCATCTGCTCGCGGCCGTGCGCGAATGGATTGCGGCGGGCCGGCCCTTCCTCGGCATCTGCGTCGGCTACCAGGCGCTCTTCGAGAGCAGCGCGGAGTTCAACAGTTGCGCGGCGGGACTCGGCGTCTTCCAAGGCAAGGTCGTGCGCTTTCCCACGCAGCCCGGACTCAAGGTGCCGCAGATTGGCTGGAATCAAATCGAGTTCGCGCAGCAGGACTGCCCGCTCTATCGCGGCATCCCGGACGGCAGCCACGTTTATTTCGTCCACAGTTTTTTCCCGCAGCCCGTGGATGAAAGCATCATCGCCACGCGCACGAATTATGGCGGCTTCTTTGCGTCGTCGGTGTGGAAGGGAAATGTTTTCGCCACGCAGTTTCACCCGGAGAAAAGCCAGGCCGTGGGGCTGAAGCTGCTGGAGAATTTCGTGGGTCTGGCGGCAGGGGCTTGAGGTAGCGCGTCTCGCGCTGCGAGGCATGGGGTCGCAGCGCGACCCGCACCAACACCCGCTACCAGATCGGCAGCGTCATCAGCGCCGCGCGATAGGCCTTCTCAAACTCCTCGTCGCTCTGCGCCGAGACATGCAGATCGCGCAGCAACCCGTCGCGAATGTCGTAAATCCAGCCATGCACCGTCACGTCCTGCCCGCGCATCCACGCGTCCTGCATCACGGTCGTCTGCGCCAGGTTGGAAACCTGTTCGATGACGTTCAGCTCGCACAAGCGGTTCGCCTTCAACGTCTCGTCCGCGATGCCGCCGAGCAACCGGTCGTGCTTGTCGCACACGTCCTGCACATGCCGCAGCCAGTTGTCCGCGAGACCGACACGCTCGCGCCGCAACGCCGCGCTCACGCCGCTGCAACCGTAATGCCCGCACACGATGACGTGCTCCACCTTCAGCATGTCCACCGCGAACTGGATGACCGAGAGCGAGTTGAGATCGGTATGCACCAGCACGTTTGCGATGTTGCGATGCACGAACAGTTCCCCCGGCATCAGGTCCACGATTTCATTCGCCGGCACGCGGCTATCCGCGCAGCCAATCCACAAATAACGCGGGCGCTGCTGGCGCGTGAGCTTGAGGAAAAAGTCCGGGTCACGGCGGCGGATGTCCTCCGCCCACCGTTTGTTGTTGGCAAACAACTCGTCGAGATCGCGTGTCATGGTGTGATCCTCAGCACCCGGCTGTTCATGCTGTCGCTCAAATAAATCCGGCCCTTTGCGTCCACGTTCACGCCGTGCGGATGGCGCAGTTCCGTCTTCAACGGATCGCTGTGCAACGTCGCGCCGCGTTTGCCGGTGCCGGCCACGAGCAAAACTTTGTGCTCCTTCGGCACATAACGGCGCACCGCGTCGTTCTCGCTGTCCACGATCAGCACCGTGTCATTGCGATCCACCCACAAATGTTTCGGGCCTTTCAACGTCACTTCGAGCGGGTTCGTCGCAGGCGTCACGCCGCCGGCTTTGCCCGTGCCGACAACCGTGCGGATTTTTCCTTTCGGGTCCACCACCCGCAGCGCATGACCGCTCCGCTCCAAAATATACACGTCGCCGCTCGCCGCCACCGCCACCGCGCGCGGATCGAACAACGGCGAAGTCGCCGCGACACTGCCATTCGTCGGCACGCCCTTCTGGCCGTTGCCAGCGATGAGCCGCACCTTGCCGCTCGCCATTTCGATGGCGCGCACGCGGCGGTTTTCCAAGTCCGCGACGAACAAATTCTCCTGCGCCGCATCGAACGAGAGCGAATAAATGCCGCTGAAATCCGCGCTCTTCGCCGCGCCGCCGTCGCCCTTGTAACCCTTCGTCCCCGTCCCGGCGAAGGTCGTGATCACGCCCGTCCTCGCGTCCACCCGGCGCACCTTCCAGTTCCAAGTGTCCGCGATGAACACGTCGCCGTTCTTCGCCACGAGGAGATGATGCGGCCCGTTCAACTCCGCGTCCGCCGCCGCGCCGCCGTCCCCGGCCCCGCCCTTCTTCGTGGTGCCGGCGAAGACCGTGAGCTGCCCGCGCGCGTCCACTTTCACCACGCGGTTGTTCGTCATCTCGCAGATGTAAGTGCTGCCCGCCGCATCGAAGTCCGTGGCGAATGGATCGGCCAGCCGGCAGTCCGTGGCGAGGCCGGTCGCCTTCGCGCCGCCGCCCGCGAACAGCGTCAGCGTGGCCGCGCGTGACTGCATCGCTCCGGCCGTCAGCAGCAAGGCGGTAAAAATTCGCAGCGAGCAGTTCATAAAAGTTGTCGTTTGGTGACGCGGCGGGAGAGTGCGGTCATCACCCGGCTGTTCCAAGTTTGAAATCAGTCCCCGGAGCGAGGCCTTTCCAGCCCGCAGCCACGTGAAATGGATAATGGTGTTGCAAGCTCTTGCGCTCTCGCTGTGAGAACATTACTGCGGGCTGGAAAGCCCGCGCTCCGGGATGGACATCGGACGTTGAAGTTCCGACGTTGCCCGCGCTCGCATGAAGACCTGCGTCATTTTCAATCCCGCCGCGCGCGGCGACCAAGCGCGCCGTCTGCGGAAACGGCTCGACGAGATCGCCGCCGTGGCCGAGCTGCGCCCCACGCTCGCGCCCGGCGACGCGCGACGGCTCGGCGCGGAAGCCATACGCGAGGGTTTCACCACCCTCGTCGCGGCCGGCGGCGACGGCACGCTGAACGAAGTGCTGAACGGCCTCGCGGACGCGGATGGTTTCGCACACACCCGGCTCGGCGTGTTGCCGCTGGGCACGGTGAACGTCTTCGCGAAGGAGCTGAACCTGCCGCACGATTTCTCGGGCGCATGGGCGGCGATTCAGCGCGGGCGCGAAATCATCATTGATGCGCCGTGGGCGGAACACGTCGTGAACGGGCGCACGGAGCGGCGCTACTTCGCACAACTGGCGGGCGCGGGTCTCGACTCGCGCGCGGTGGAACTGGTGAGCTGGAAGCTGAAGAAGCGGCTCGGTCCCGTGGCGTATCTGATCGCGGGCCTTCAAGCGCTGGCGGAAAATCTTCCGCCCATCGAGGTGAGCAACGGACACGAGACGGCGAGCGGACAACTGGTGCTCATCGGCAACGGAAAATTCTACGGCGGACGTTTCCCCATTTTCCCGCGCGCCGATCTGACGGACGGCGTGCTGGAGGCAGTGGTCTATCCGCGCGTGAATCTCGCCGTCGCCGCGCGCAGCGGCTGGGGGATGCTCACGGGAAATTTTCACACCGGCGGCAAAACGATCCAGTTGCGCGGCACGGAGCTGACGCTGAAGTGCGCGCACCCCATTCCTTTTCAACTCGACGGCGAGAACGTCGCGCCGCTGCCCGTGAAGTTCGGTATCGCGGGAAAAGTGCTGCGCGTGATCGGGCCGTAAGGCCCGGCGCGCGGACTTTCCAGTCCGCAGCAAGCCACTGAATGTTGAGGTCTCTTGAACTTCTGACGCGCCCGGATTGCGTGGCTTGCTAAGGACTGGAAAGTCCGCGCGCCTCAGCCCAGCGCCTTCGCCGCGATGTCACGGCGGTAGTGCGCGCCCGCAAACTGAATCTTCTCCACCGCGCGGTACGCCGCCGTGCGCGCCGCACGCAAGTCGCCCGCCCACGAAGTCACGCCGAGCACGCGTCCTCCATTCGTCACGATTTGATCGCCCACGCGCACGGTGCCGGCGTGAAAAACTTTCGTGTCCGACAGCGCATCCGCATCAGCGAGGCCCGTGATCACATCGCCCTTTTTGTAGCTGCCCGGATACCCGCCGGACGCCAAGACCACGCACACCGCCGAGCCGGGCTTCCACTTCAGCTCATGCGCGCCGAGCGTGCCGCTGGCGCTGGCGTCGAGCAATTCCACGAGATCGTTTTCCAAGCGCGGCAGATACACCTGCGTCTCGGGGTCGCCGAAGCGCGCGTTGAACTCGATAACGCGCGGGCCGTGCGCGGTGAGCATCACGCCGGGATAAAGAATGCCGCGATACTCGATGCCCTCCGCCGCGCAGCCGCGCGCCCACGGGTCGAGAATGGCCCGGCCGACCTCGGCCAGTTGCGCGTCGTCGAGAAAGGGCGCGGGCGAATACGTGCCCATGCCGCCGGTGTTCAGGCCCGCGTCGCCGTCGAGCGCGCGCTTGTGGTCTTGCGAGGTGGGGAAGAGTTTCGCCACCCGGCCATCGCAGAGCGCGTGCAGGGAAATCTCCATGCCTTCGAGCAATTCCTGAATGACGATGCGCGCGCCCGCCGCGCCGAACGTGTGGCCGACAAGAATTTCATCCACCGCCCGCTCCGCCGCCGCGAGGTCGCGACAAATCAACACGCCTTTGCCGAGCGCGAGACCGTCGGCTTTCACGACGCATTGGCCGCCGAGTTCGCGGGCAAAACTTTTCGCCGCGCCAGCTTCGGAAAAAGTTTTCGCGCGCGCCGTGGGAATGCCGTGGCGCTCCATGAAGTCCTGCGAGAACGCCTTCGACGCCTCGAACTGCGCCGCGCGCTGGCTCGGCCCCCAGATGTGGAAACCTTGGCTCTGAAACAAATCCACCACGCCGAGCGCGAGCGGATTGTCCGGGCCGACCACGGTGAAGTCGGGCTTGTGTTCCTGCGCGAAGGCCAGCAGCGCCGGAAGATTCTCCGCCCCCACGGGAACGCACTCGACGAGCGCGCCATTCTTCGCCAGCCGTTCGCCAGCGATGCCCGCGTTGCCCGAGGCGCACCACATCTTCGTGACGTGCGGCGATTGCGCGAGCTTCCAGACCAGCGCGTGTTCGCGTCCGCCGGAACCGATGACGAGCAGTTTCATGAGGGGGCGGATTGAAACAGGAACGTGCGCGGGGAAAAGAAATTTGTCGCGCTCCGCCAAGCACCTCCGAAAAAAATTTTGCCCTGTCGGCACCCGTGTCCCACACTCGCTTGCACATGACGAAACCGCTGGCCCTGCTCTGCTACGAGAAGCTGCTGCCCGGCTCGCAACTCGCGAACCGGCTCGCAGACACCGGCTGGCGCGTGCAGACGGTGAACGACCCGACCGCGCTCGTCCTGTCCGCCGAGGAACACAAGCCGCTCCTCGCGCTCATTGATCTCAGCTCCACGCGCACCTCGGTCACAGAGCAACTCTCGGCGTTGCGGAGCAACCAAGGCACCGCGCACATTCCCATCATCGCCTTCAGCGCGGACGAGTCCTCGCACCCGTCCGCCGCCGCCGCCGGGGCGAATCTCGTCGTCACCGACACCGCCATTCTCCAGCACCTCGCCCAGTTCATTGACCAGGCGCTGCACGAAATCTGATTTCTGTTCACTGGCCCACTGATTACTTTTCCCAATATGACCATCCCCACTGTGAAACTCGACCGCGGCATCCATGTGCTGCATCTCTTCTACTCCATTGACCGCTACTGCTGGTCGCAACTCGAGCCGGAGGAATCCGCGCAGGCGCTGAAGCGCGTCGAGGCACTCGCGGCGAAGAACAATGCGGCCTCGCATCCCAAGCTCCGCAGCTACGCCACCGTGGGCGCGAAGGGCGACCTGGCCTTCATCCTCTACGCGGCGGAACTCGGCGCACTCGCGCAGATGCACCGCGATTTGGAAAACTGTTTCCCCCCCGGCACGCTCATGCGCGAATACTCCTACTTCAGCGTCACCGAGCTGATTGATTACATGGCCACCGACGACGACAACCGCGCCACGCTCCTCGCCGAGAAACTGGAACCGGGCAGCGAAGCCTACGAAAAACGCTGGGCGGAAATGTCCAAGCGCAAGGCCGATTACGAACTGTATCGCCTCCAGCCCGAGCTGCCCGACTGGGAAGTGATGGCCTTCTACCCGATGTCCAAACGCCGCAGCGGCGGCGACAACTGGTACTCGCTCGACTTCGACGCGCGGAAGAAAATGATGGGCGGTCACGCGCGCGTCGGGCGCAAGTACGGCGGACGCATCTCGCAGCTCATCACCGGCTCGACCGGCCTCGATGACTGGGAATGGGGCGTGACGCTCATGGCCCATCAGGTCGATGCGCTGAAAGAAATCGTGTACGAAATGCGCTTCGACGAAGTGAGCGCGCGCTTCGGCGAGTTCGGGAAGTTCATCATCAACTTGAAGATGGCCCCGGCGGAGCTGTGGCCGCATCTGCATTTGTAAGGTGAGTGGTGGGACTGGTCGCGCTGCGACCAGTCGGGCCGCGCAGAGCGGCCCGCCAGAAACCCCACGGCCCAGCCACGCCGCAGGCCACACGGGCCACCCGCTCTACGCGAGCACTTCCACCACAGGGACCGCGCCGAGCGATGCTCGGCGCTCCCCCCGTCAACGCGGCTCTTCAATCGCCAGCAACACATCCACCTTCTCCGGCCCCACCGTCTGCTTCTGTCCGCTGGGCCAGATGATTTCGAGCGCGTCCACTTTCGTGGCTTTACCCAAACCAAACGTGACCACGGACTCCGATTGCGCGAGGTAGCCGCGCGTTGGATTCACGTCGCGAGCGAGCGACTGGCCGGCAAACTTCGCCACGATTTTTGCGCCCAGCGCACTGCGGTTGGATTTGCTGCCAACTAATTTCACGCGCAGCCAGTGATGACCGAGCTGCTGATCGTTGCGGAGCAGCAGCGGAGCGCCGCCCGCCTGCGTGAACACCGCGTCCAAATCGCCATCGCCATCAATGTCCGCGTAGGCGGACGCGCGTCCGACGAGCGGCTTGAACAAATCCGCGCCCGCGTGCGCAACATCCACGGCGGCAAAAGTCGCGCCGCTTTTTGCGCCCGTGTTCCAGAAGAGTTGCGCGGGCTGACGGTAGCTCTGGCTCTTTTGCAGCTTCACGATTTCCTCGTCGAGATGGCCGTTCACCGAAAGCAGATCCAGCCGCCCGTCCAGATCGTAGTCGAAGAAGAAAATGCCGAACTTCAGCAGCAGCCGGCTCGCGGGACCGACCCCCTCGGGAATCGCCTCGTCGTTGTAATGCAGGCCGCCGGGCTGCGACACGCAGAGCGCGGTCATCTCGTTGGCGAAGTTCGCGATGCAGATGCCGAGCGCGGCGTCGTTCCGGTAATAGGCCGCATCAATGCCCATCGCGCCGCGCGCGTTGCCGTAGGCGTCGAACGCGATGCCGGAGCTGGCCCCGAGATCTTTGAACGTGCCGTTCTTCTGGTTGTGCAGCACGAAGTTCGGCGTGGTGTCGTTCGCGACCACGAGGTCCATGAAGCCGTCTTGATCGAGATCGACGGGCACCACGCCCAGCGTCTTGGCCGAAGGCAGGCCCAGCGCGCTGTTCTTGATCTGCACGCCGGACGCGGCGGAAACATCCGTGAACTTTCCGCCGCCCTCGTTGTGATAGAGGCGCGGAAAGGTGCCTTCGAAATTCATCGGCTGCCCGTAGGCGCGCGTGGTGCCGTCAATTTTGTAGCCGACCTGCGCGTCAATCTCGCGCGACCATTGCACGTAATTGCCGGCGAAAAGATCGAGCTTCCCGTCGTTGTCGTAGTCGAGGAAGCACGCGGCGGTGCTCCACTGCTTCACGTCGCCCGTCACGCCGGCGGTCGCAGTCACGTCGGAAAATTTTCCGACGCCGAGGTTTTTGAACAGATGGTTCTTGCCCACGCAGGTCACGAACACGTCGGTCAGTCCGTCATTATCAAAGTCGCCGACGGCCACGCCCATGCCCATGACGCTCACGTCGAGGCCGCTGCCGGCGGTGGCGTCGGAGAATTTTCCGGTGCCGTCATTCGCGTAGAGTTTCAAGGTGGGGGCCACGCCGGAGAAACTCACCCAAGGCCACGGCGTGCCGTTGACGAAGAGCAAATCCTGATCACCGTCGTTGTCGCAGTCGAAGAACGCCACGCCCCCGCCCATCGTTTCCGGCAAAAGTTTTTCCGGCGATGCGCTGTTGAAGTGCGTGAACGTGATGCCTGCCGTCGCCGTGATGTCGGTGAACTTCACTTTGGGAATCTCCGCCGCTTTCGTGACTGCCGCCGTGGGCGCGGTGATCTGCGTGATCTGCGGCGCGGCCTTCGGCTTGGTGCGCTGGGCGTAAAGGATTCCGCCGATCACCGCCGCCACGAGGACGACGAGCGCCACGGCCGACCAGCGAAAGGCTTTACCGACCGTGCGGTCGTCGAGATGGGCGACTTCTTCTTCGGGCTGGGAATTTTTCGGATCAGTGTTCATGAGATTTGGAAATCATCGTGTGGCCGGGCGCGAAGCCCGTCTTTGAATCCTGAAAGGATTCATATAAATCAGCCCAGCGTTGCGCCGCCGGGGCGCTACGCTGGGTTGCGTTCCAAAGCTGTCTCAACCCCGAAAGGGTTGCATCGTGCCGTGCGCGCCGATGATTCAACCCTTTCAGGGTTGCAACAATTTCCGACGATTCGCCCAGGGTAGCGCGTGCCGCGCAACCCTGGGCGGGATGATGCAATCCTTTCAGGATTGAAAACCAGCTTGCGCCAAGCTGAACGTTGAAGCGACCTGAAGGCCGCGCTCCACTCGCGTTCGTTCGCGTCCGGCTCATTTGATTTTCTCCCCCGGTTTCAGCACCCACGCCGACGGGTGCTGGGTGAAACCGACGTGCGGATAGTAGTCCACCGCCTTGGGCGCGGAGAGCAGGATGACCGTGGCCTGCGGCGCGGCGGCCTGCGTGCGACGCATCAGTTCCTTGCCGAGACCGTGGCGCTGGTACGAGACGCGCACGGCGAGATCGGAGAGATAGGTGGCGTAGGCAAAATCCGTGATCGAGCGCGCGACACCGACCAACAGTTCGCCGTCCCACGCGGTGATCACAAGATTCGCGTTCCGCAACATCGCCGCCATGCGCTCGCGCTCGTCCACGGGCCGCCGCTCGCCGAGCGTCGAAGCGCGATACAGCTCAATGACTTGATCGAGACTGAGATCGTTGCCGGTGCGGTAGGTGATCATGGGGCGCTCAATTTTGGAACGGAACGGAGCGCGGACTTTCCAGTCCGCAGCAACGTGATGACGACGAACGGTTTTGAATCGTCTCAAGCCTGCCGGTTTTCGTGGCTTGCTGCGG
>JANNGC010000271.1:0-2949 GCA_031380445.1 Pedosphaera sp. | reverse complement strand
GCGAACCCGAACCGTCCACGTTGATGAGCGTGTATTGACGCCGGTCGGTCGCGCGCAACCGCGAGCCGCTGGACGAGGAATCGCCGACACCCTTCAACACCACGCCACTCGCCGAGATGGCGATGGTGTTGGAAAGCTGGTATTCACCGGCGTTGAGAAACACCACGCCGCGAAAGCCGCTCGAGTTGAGAGACAGCGCCGAGACCTGATTGATGACCGCCTGGAGGTTCGTCGTGTCATCGCCGCTGATGGGATTCACAAACACCCACCGGTTCGACTCGATGAGCTTCGAGACATCCGGCAACGGCGCTGTGCCGCTGCGATAGCCGACGTTGGAAAAATCCGTGATGCGCTGCCCGCGCTCATCCAACTGGTAGAGCAGATTCCCCGTCGCCGACGGATAAACCCACTGGCTCAACGGCGCGCCCGCGCACCAGCCCGCCGTCCCCAGCGCAAGCCACAGGGCCGCGACGGCGAGAGCCGTCAGCAAGCGGAGAGAGGGAGCGTCAGATTTCACGGGCGTATTGTGACACGTCCTGCCGCCCGCTCCCAGCCGATAGCTCAGCGCAGCAGGCCTCGAGCGATGGCTCATGGCGATTGCAGCCGGTAGAACCGCTGGCCGTTCGTCGCAGCGGGCAGCGTCACGCGCCACTGGTTGTTGGTGAACCCGGCGGCGTTGGTCAGCGGAGTCCAGGTTACGGGCGGCGTCAGGTTGGTGGCGAAGTATGGGGCGAAGTAGGAGGCCTCGGCCGGCCACACGAGGTTGAAAGCTGGGGACTGAAGGTTGAGAGCCAGAAAAGGGACTGAGGAAATGACGGCGGTGGCAGTCAATTCGAAGTTGAAGCCCAGGTCGCTGCTGGTGCTGCCGACTTGATGCACTTCGGCGGCGAGCGTGTTCCATCCGGCCACGAGCGCAGCGGGGCTGATGGCATTGGTCAGCCAGTTGGTCTCGGCGGCGCCGTTGATGGTGGCGTTCGCGAGCGTCAGGTAGTTGGGCGTGCCGGCCGGCATGGAGTCGCGCCAGACTTCCGCACCGTTGAGATACACCACCGCGCCGTCGTCGCGAATGAGCCGGCCCTGAAGGCTGAACACGTCGGCCGGGGCCGGCACATAAAACGCCTGCCGGAAATAGAACGCGATGTTCGTGCCGCCGCTGACGTTGGTGCGGGCGATGGTGGTCACTTCGCCGTCGCCGCCGAATCCGAGCCGGGCCGCACCGCTCTTCCATGTTGTGTCATCGAAGGAGTTGTTCCGCCACGCCGCGCCCTGGTTGCTGCCGTCGTCAAGATAACGCCAGACGGCCCCGGCGCGAATGAGCGTGACCGGGAGCGGTGGCGGGGTTGCGAACGCGGCCGTGGCTGGCGCCCACGCGGTGCCGAGGATGTCGGAAGCGAAGCCGCGGTAAAAGTAGTTCGTGCCGGGAATCAGGTTGCTGACAACGGTGCTGAATCCGCCGTAGCCGAGCGGCCCGAGCGAAGTGCGATTGGGCCACGCGGCGGCGTTGGTGCCCGCATCGACGGGGCCCCAGAAGAACGATACTTCCGCAGCAGCAGCATTCACGACGGTGACCACGCCGTTGAGCCGGGCCGAGGTGTGAGTGATATCGCTGGCCCCGCCCGCATTGGAGACTTCGAGCAGGGTGGCGTTTGGAAGGTTCTCGCCGCGAATCTCGAGGTCGAAGCTCAGGTCGCTGCTGTTCGCGCTCGCTTGATGAACTTCCACCGCCACGAGGTTTTCTCCAGACGCGAGGAACGCCGGACTCACGGACTTGGTGTAGTAGTTCGTGGTCTCGTCGATGGTCAGGGCATTGGAGGCGAGCGTCAGGAAACTCACCGGGCCGTTGCTCATGTTGCTCCGGAAAACTTCCACGCCATTCAGATAAACAACCGCGCCGTCATCGCGCAGCAGGCGCAAGGTGAGGTTCGAAAATGCGCCGGGCGTGGCCAGAAAGCTGCGGCGAAAGTAGGTCGTGATTTGCCGGTTGCTGCTGATGAGCGTGGCCTCGTCGCCATCGCCGAAGCCCAGTTGCGCCGGGCCGCTGCTCCAGGATGCGTCGTTGTAGGCCGCGGTCCGCCAGGACGTGCCGAGGTCGTTGGTTCCGTCGAAGTAGCGCCAGAGCGCGCCGCTGCTGACGAGCGTGACGGACGCGACTGCTGTCAGCACCACGTCGTTGCCATCGCCACCGGCGTAGTTGATTTCCCAGGTGTAGCCGCTCTCGGCGAAAGTCGTCGCAGGCGGCCGGCCGGCGAAAGCGCCCTGAACCGCGTCGGTGCCGTCATTGTCGATGAGCGTGAAACTCGTGCCGGCGGAAATCCCCGGCGCGGCGTTGATGCGCAGCGCGCCGCCCAGCGTCACCGTGGCCGCCGACCCGCCGCGCGCGAGGAGCCGATCGAATTGTCCTGCGCCGACAATGTCCACCTCGAAAGTGCCGGAGAGGTTGGCCGCATTGGTGACGGTGAGCGTGGCGATGGCGTTCGTCTCCGTGCCCGGCGCGAGAGATCCCGTGACGATCAGCGGACCGGCGATGGTGCCGCCGCCGGTCAAAGTGCTGACAGCCAGCGGGCCGTTCGAAAGTCCATTCGCCTGAAGCAATGCGCCTGCGTTGACGGAAACCACGGCAGGGGCGGCGAGCGATGCCTGGTTGGCGAGCACGAGCTTTCCGCTGCGAACGGTGGTGGCCCCGCTGTAAAGAAGCTCGTTGGTCAGCGTGAGAGTTCCGGAACCAATCTTGATCAGGCCGCCGGTGCCGCTCAACACGCCGCCGAAGGTGGTGCTCAGGTTGTTGTTTCCCACCGAGATCTCGCTGGAGCCAAGGGCGAGGTTGCGTTCACCGCGCAGGCCGCCGAGCACGGCATCGAGTCCCCGCAGATAAACCGCGCCGGTGTCGTTGGCGTTCAGGTCCACCGTCGCGTTCTGGAGGGCGAAGACGTTGCTGATTTCCAGCGTGCC
>JANNGC010000267.1:0-2565 GCA_031380445.1 Pedosphaera sp. | reverse complement strand
CTTGGCCTTCTGCGCCTTGCGGAGCAGTTCCACGGCGGGCGTGTACTTCTGCGACTGCACAAGCAACTGCGCGTGCTTCACGAACGCGTCGGCCTCGAAGCCCTCCAGCTTGCTGGCCGTGTCGAAGCGAATGCCCGCGAGTTCCGGCTTGCCGTTGCGCGCGTAGAAATCGCCCGCGAGCAACAGCGCCTCGCCGTCGAGCGGATTGCGTTGCACGATCTGCTCCAGCGTGAGAATCGCCTTGTCGCCTTCGCCCGCCGCGATCTGCGTCTTGGATTCCAGCTTGAGCAATTTCAGTTCGTCCTCCGCGCTCAGCTTGCCGGGCACTTCGCGAATCTTGGCGAACAGTTTTCGCGCCTCGTCCCATGCGCTGCGGCTCACCAGAATCTGCGCCGGACGCAAGGCGCGCGCCGGATTCTGTCCGCCGTCCTTCTCGATGGCGTCGAGATACGCGCCCAGCGCGAGGTCGCGCGCGTCCTGGTTCATGTAGAGATCGCCGAGCAGATACAGGCTCTGCGGCGTGGCCTTGCCCATGCGGCGCAGCAGTTCGAGCGTGATCGCGGCCTTCTGCGGCTGCTCCTTCTGCATGTAGATGTTCGCCTGCAACGTCCAGAGGTTGTCGCGCTCGGGAGCCTGCTTGATCAACTCGTCGAGCAGCGCCAGCGCGTGATCAAAGTTGCCGGTGTTCACCGCGCAGCGCACGGCACCGAGTTTGAAATCTATGTTCTCCGGCTCGAAGGCCAGCGCCTGCTTATAGGCTCCTTCGGCGGACGAGAAACGGTTCTGGCTCATGTAGGCGAAGCCGAGAAGGCCGAACACTTTGCTGTCGCCGCCGCCCAGCGCGATGGTGCGCGTGAGCGGTTTGATGGCCGCATCATACTGGCCGGTGCGAACCAGCGCGAAGGCGAGATTCTTCTGCGCGCGGCGGTAGTCCGGGAACTTGGCCAGCGCCGACTCGAAGTATTTGATCGCGTTGGTCAGGTCGTCGTTTTGGAAATAGAGATTGCCGAGCGTGAAATCAAAGACCGGCGTGGTGTCCGGCTTGATCGCCGCCTGAAGCGCGGCCATGGCTTTCGTCGGAGTGCTGTTCGTGAGCAGCGGAACAATCTTCTCGCGATACGTCACCTGCTCCTCCGGCTTCATGCGCGGCTCCACGTCCGAGGCGAAGCCGTAGCTGCCCATCAATCGGCGGGCGAAGTCCGGGTCATTCCAGATCGACGCCAGTTCATGATCCGCAGGCATCGGCGCGAACGTCGCCGGAGCCGCTGCCGACGGCGTGGCGGGCGCGGCTTTTTCTTTCTTCGTCGCGGCGGCGAGCGGCAGCGCGAGCAACGGCAGCAGCGCGCACAGGCCCAGGGTCAGTTTGCTATTCACGTTCATAATGTTCATCGGGAGTAGAATTATTCCGGGCTAGCCAGTGGAGACACGGAACCGCATCGGCATCCGCAAATACGTCCGCACCGCCTGGCCGTCCTTCATGCCGGGGCGGAAGCGCCACTTGCGAATGGCGTCGAGCGCGGGCTTTTCAAATTCGGGGCGGGAGGAAGTCTCGACACGCGCGTCTTCCACGCGGCCTTCTTCGCTCAGGAGAAAGATCAGCGTGACCAGGCCTTCGATCTTCGCCTTGCGCAGTTCGGCGGGATACGCGGGCGCGACTTGCGACACCGGCTCCGGGCGCTTCTCCAAATCACCCGCGTCCACGACATCGTCCTTGATCGTCTCCGGCTTGGTCATCTCCTTGAAATCTCCGAAGCCCGCGAGTCCGCCGCCGCTGCCGCCCACCGTTTCCAGCGAGGCACTCAATGGAATCGCCTGCTGCATCTCGGCGGCGAGTTGCGGCTCGGGTTCCGTCTCCTTGGCCTTTTCTTCGGGCGGCGCGTCCGGCGGTTTGTCTGGCTCCACTTCCGGCGGAAGTTCCGCCACGCTGGCCGTGCGCAAATCCAGCGCGGCCTTCGGCGTGGCGATGATGTGCGAGAACGGCAGGATGCCAAACAGGATGCCCGTGATGCCGACGCCCGCGAGCAGCGCAATAGCCAGCCCGCCGGACTTTTTCTCGTTGTGGTAAACCTTGCGCATGACAGTCGTGACGGTCGTTCAACCTTTTTCCGAGGCCAGGCTCACGTCCTTCGCGCCGCCCAGCTTGGCCGCGTCAATGACCTTGATCAGCGAGCTGGAGCGCGCGTTCTCGTCGGTCACGATGACGACCGGCAGCGACTCCTTCACGCAGAGACGTTTCACCGTGGGCATCACGCCGTTCATTCCGATTTCGCGCCCTTCATGGAGAATCCGCCCGTCGGTCTTGATCGCGAAGATGATGCTCTTGGATTCGCCCTGCGCCGGTCCGCCGGCCGCCGGCTTGTCCACCTTGAGGCCCGGCTCCTCCATGAAGCTCGTGGTCGAGATGAAGAAGATGAGCAGGAACATGATCACGTCGATGAGCGGGATCAGATTCAACTCTGTCGGCTCATCGGGCTGGCTCAGGCTGCGTCGTCGTTTCATGTCGTGGCGTGGTGTGTGGGTTCTTCAGCCTTTGTCCGTCGCCAGGCTCACGTCCTTCGCGCCGCC
>JANNGC010000939.1:0-7250 GCA_031380445.1 Pedosphaera sp. | reverse complement strand
GTCGCGTCGCACTTCGCTGCTCATGCCCGACGGCGGTGCGTCGCTCTGGGGCAGCGGATTTTTGCCGACGGTTTATCAGGGCGTGCAATGCCGTTCCTCCGGCGATCCGGTGCTCTACGTTTCCAATCCGCCCGGCATGAGCAGCGAAGTGCGACGCGACTCGCTCGACACCTTGCGCACGCTGAACGAGATGCAGCTCAAGGAATTCGGCGACCCCGAAACGCTCACGCGCATCGCCCAATACGAACTCGCCTACCGGATGCAGACGACCGTCCCGGAGCTGATGGAGATCGACAAGGAGCCGAAGGCCATCCACGAGATGTATGGCACGCAGCCCGGCAAGACTTCCTTCGCGAACAACTGCCTGCTCGCCCGCCGCCTCGTCGAGCGCGGCGTGCGCTTCGTGCAGATTTACCACTGGGGCTGGGACCAGCACGGCAACTCCAAGGACAACGACCTCTTCGACGGCCTCGGCAAGCAATGCAAGGACACCGACCAGGCCAGCGCCGCGCTGATCAAGGATTTGAAACAGCGCGGCCTGCTCGACGACACGCTGGTCATCTGGGGCGGCGAGTTTGGCCGCACGCCGATGAATGAGGAACGCAACGGCTCCAAGTTCCTCGGACGCGATCATCATCCGCACTGCTTCACGATGTTGATGGCCGGCGGCGGCATCAAACGCGGCGTCACTTACGGCGAGACGGACGAGCTCGGCTACCACGTCGCGAAGGACAAAGTTCACGTCCACGATTTGCAGGCGACGATCCTGCACTGCCTCGGCCTCGAACACACGAAGCTGACTTACAAGTTTCAGGGGCGCGACTATCGTTTGACCGACGTGCATGGCGAAGTGGTGAAGGGGCTGCTGGCTTAAATCAATACGCTCGACTGACGCAAGGCATCGAGGCGTTGCAGATGAAGACTTGCTACATGGGTAGGTTGCCAGCAACTGGGGACGAGCATGTTCCCCCATCATGATTACCCGTTCGCTGAGGCTTGCCGTCCAAGAAAAAGCCGGCAGGAACTTTCCCGCCGGCTTCCTCCAACCGCTGACCGACGATCAGTCTTCGTCCTCGTCGTCATCATCCGACTTCGGCTTCCGGTCCACCTGGAAGAGGGTCGTGGTGCCGCTGATCTCGTTGGCGAGCACCACGAGCGGTTTCTTGTTCGGGCTGTCCTTGGCTTCGATGAAGATAATGCCCTCGGGTCCGAAATCGCCCGCGTTCAAAAAGTTCGTCGCGTTCGCGTTCACGGAGAAGTCGCGCCGGTTCACGTAGAACTCAAACTTCGGCTGCTTCGGGTTCGAGATGTCATACGCTGCCACCCCGCCCACGCGCTCCAGACCGATGAAGGCGTAAGTGCGTCCATACGCTTGCCCCGTGGCGACGCCTTCCGGCTCCGGCCCCTTCGCCGGGCTGCGCGAGTCCCGCGCATTGCCGGTGTTCGAGACATTGAAACCGTTCGTGTCAGCGAGTGAAGTGATGCGTTCGAGATCATCGCCACTGTCCCAGACCAGCTTGCCCTTTGCATCGCGAATGGAGAACGAGCGCGCGCCGAAGGCGAACAGCGCGTCGTAATCGCCGTCGCCGTCAAAGTCGCCGAGCGTCGAAGTCACCTGCAAACGTCCGAGCGCGGAGTTCGACTTGATGAGCGACGCATTGGGAAACGCATTCGTGTCCAGGTTCAACGCGGCCACGCGCACCACTTCGTTGCTCGTCGGGGTCACGTTCGGATATTCGCGCGCGTCGCCTTCGTTCGCCAGCACGAGATAATCTTTTCCGCCCGCGCGGAAGGACGCGATGCCGTCGGGCTGATACATGCCGAAGACCGGCCAGTTACCGATGTTGATGGCCGGGCCGGTGCCCGCCGCGTTGTCGCGGTCGCTCGGGTCGAGACCGTTCTCGGCGAGGAAATGATCCTTGAAGCCGAGGCTGACCAGCTTCGTGACCTTCGCCGAACGGATATCAATGATGGCCAGCGCGTTGTTTTCCTGGAGCGTGACCCACGCCGTTTTTGAATCGGCAGAGATGGCGATGTATTCCGGCTCCAAATCTTGCGAGACCGTCGCGCCGGGGCCGAACAGCCGGATGGCCGGATCAATCGCCGCCGGCGGCTCGAACTTGTGGAAGTTCACCGTCCGCACATCCGACTGCTCCACGTCCTCCGCGTCACCCGACAAATCAATGATGCTCACCGTGCCTTCCGGGTCCACGCTGTTCGTCAGCCCGTAGCTGCTCGGCTCGCCTTCGTTCGCGGTCAGCAGCCAACGGCCGTTCTTCGAGAAGGTCAGCATGTCCGGCTGCGCGCCCACTTCGAGCACGGAGAGGACTTTGAACTTGTTGTTCAACAGCACGACGTGGCCGGGCGCGGTCTTCGGCGTGGATTCGAGCGCCACGGCAATGATGCCGTCATGCACCGCCACGCTGTTCGCCACGCCGCCGAGGGCTGTGAAAACCAGCGACGTGACGAGCGTGGGCACGGCGGGATTCTTGATGTCGAGAACATCAATGGACGCGGCCAGCGCGTTGACGACGAAGAGGCGCTGCTTGTCCGGATCGTGCGCGACGATTTCCGCGCCGCCCGCGTTCCAGATGCCGCTGGCGTAGGTGCCAATGGGCGTGAGGGTGATGCCGCCCGACGCGGCAGAAGCCGTCGGCGTGGCGTGAAGAAACAGCGCGGCCCCGAGGGCGCACGCGAGAGGGAGAGATGCTTTCATAACTTCTGATTGTTTTATGTTTGGTTCGTCGAGCGGTGCGGGCTGAATCAAACAAACCCCTGCGACAAACCCACGGCGGGCGGGAAACAACCCGGCAACAAAAACGGCGCGCGGACTTTCCAGTCCGCAGCAACGTGATGCGGAGGGCGGCGCGAGTTTGGCACGATCGATTTCTACCGCCGAGGCGCAGAGCGGGGTGAATCCTGAAAGGATTCAGATAATCCAGCCCAGCGTTGCGTCGCCGAGACGCTACGCTGGGTTAGCCGCGCGATGAGTTCTTCAACTCTGAAAGAGTTGCATCAAGGCTTGGTGGCTGGGCCGGTGATTCAACTCTTTCAGAGTTGGAAAATAACGTGCGCTTGTCCCCAGGGTAGCGCCTCGGCGGCGCAACCCTGGGCTGGATGATTTCAATCCTTTCAGGATTGATGAGGCCGGATGTCGCACGTTGGTGCGGGTTGAAAACCCGCGCGCCTCCCACCACACTCCGCGCCATGAACATCGCCTGCGTCCAGTTCGACATCGCGTGGGAAGACAAGGTTGCGAACTACGCGAAAGTTTTGTCGCTGCTGAAATCGGCGAATATCCCGCGCGGCTCGCTGGTGCTGCTGCCGGAAATGTTCGCCTGCGGATTCAGCATGAACGTCGCGGCCATCGCGGAGGAGCCGGGCGGCCCCACCGAGCGATTCCTCGCCGAGACGGCGCGGGCGTTCGGCATCTACCTGCTCGCAGGCGTGGTCACGCGCGGGCCGCATCGGCGCGGGCGCAACGAGTGCGTCACCTTCTCGCCGGCGGGTGATCTCCTCGAGCGCTACCGCAAGATGCAGCCCTTCACGCTCGGCGGTGAAACGGCCTGCTACGAGGCGGGCGAAGAGGCGCACACCTTTCCGTGCGGCAACATCCTCCTCGCGCCCTTCATCTGCTACGACTTGCGCTTCCCCGAACTGCCACGCTCCATCGCGCGACAGCGCCCGCACCTGATGACCTTCATCGCCAACTGGCCGAACACGCGCCTGCACCACTGGCCCCGACTGCTCCAGGCGCGCGCCATCGAGAACCAGTGCTATGTCGCGGGCGTGAACCGCATCGGCAACGACCCGCGCTTCCAGCACTCCGGCCGCACGATGATCGTGGACCCGCACGGCGAAATTCTCGCGGACGCGGGCGGCGCGGAAACAGTGATTCAGGCGAAGATTGATCCCGAGTGGCTGGCGGAATACCGCCGCGCGTTTCCGGCGTTGGAAGACATTAGAACGTGAGGTTCTACGAATTCTGCACAGGAACAGTTGCCTTACGGTGTCAGTGGCTTGGATGTGGTAACCGTGAGATCTTCTGAAACCCAGAAGACAATTATTCCGAGTTGATCCAGCGCGTGCGCGATGTCCTCAACTCGTCTTCGGTGAGCGTCATTCGCTGGCAATGCAATGCCACCAACACGCCCATCCTTAGCCATTTTGGAAGCACGATAAAATGCATTGGCAACGTGAACGAGCACTTGGCTTGCATTGAACGGCAAACCATAACGAGCGCTGCCTTCTGTTTTGGCAGTTTCACCCTTGGCCTCTATGTGGAGAGCTCGAATTCGCCCGGAACCACGCGCAACAATATCGTCACCATGTTCAATCGAACTGCATTTGCTGCTGATCGAGAAACCGTGATGCCGTAAATGTTCACACACTGCTTCGATAACATCATCCTCGTAGAGCATGGGTGAAGAAATGACGTGAACCATCTTTGCCCTACTTCGCCGCAATCTCCGGCTTCTCCATAAACGCGTAGCAGAGCAGATGGCAGATGCCCATCTGCGCGTCCTCCACGCGGCCATAGTGCGTGTCGTTGATGACGATGACATCGTGCGCGACGTCCGCCATGCGCCCGCGCTTGGCGCCGACCAATGCGATGGTGTGCAGGCCGTTGGCGCGCGACCATTCCAAGGCCTTCACGCAGTTCGGCGAATTGCCACTCACGCTCAGGCTCAAGGCCACGTCGCCCGGTCGTCCGTAGTTCTGAAGCTGGCGCACGAAAATATCCTCGTAGGCGTAGTCGTTGCCGATGGCGGTCATCCAGCTCACGTTGTCGTTCAGCGAGAGCACGCGGAAGCGTTTGCCGATCTTGTCGGAGGAACCTTTGCCGAGGTCGGTGGCGAAGTGCGACGAGTTCGAGGCGCTGCCGCCGTTGCCGAAACAAAAAATCTGCCGGTCCTCCGCCACGGCCTGGTTCAGCCGGTTGATGAGCTGAGCCACGCCTTCCACGGAAATGGAATCAAGCGCGGCCTTCTGCTGGCGAATGTAATCGGCAATCCAATTGTTCATGTGCGGATGAATATGGGGGAAAAGTTTTTCGCGGCAAGCGCGGAGGCGAAACGCGGTAGGGCCGCGTTGCGCGCGGCCCCATATCGTTCTTTCCGATGAGAACCACGGAAGACACGGAAGGCACGGAAAGAGAAAAGTGGGGCAACGGTTTTCAGTCCGGTTCCGTGTCTTCTGTGTCTTCCGTGGTTCAAACCTTTTTCCGATGAGGCCGCGCGCAACGCGGCCCTACCGACGATGAGCCGCTTGTCATTCCGCCGCCGCTCTCTACATTCTGCGCGACATGCGCGCCGTTGAGCACTGGAGAAAAATTCTTTTCACCGCGCTCTTCGTTTTCATCTGCCATCTCGTCTTGGCGGCGGAGAAAAAATCTCCCGCTCCTGAAACCCCCGATGTCGTCGCCCTCACCGAACGCGCCAAGAAATCCATCGCCGTCATCACGCACTTCGGGCGCGATGGCAAACAGAACGGCGTGGGCGCGGGCTTCGTCGTGGACGCGGGCGGATTGATCGCCACCTGTTATCACGTCATCGGCGAGGCGCGTCCCATTAGCGTGGAATTAAACGGACGACGTTACGAAGTCACGGAAGTGTTCGCCTCAGATCGCAAACTCGATCTCGCCGTGGTGCGCATTGCGGCTACGAACCTTCCCGCGCTCAAGCTCGGCGACTCGGCGGCATTAAAGCAGGGCGCGTCCGTCATCGCGCTCGGCAATCCCGTGGGCCTTGAACACAGCGTGGTCCAGGGCGTGGTCTCGGCGAAGCGCGAGTTCGACGGCGTGGAGTTGATTCAACTGGCGATTCCCATTGAGCCGGGCAACAGCGGCGGGCCGCTGCTCGATGCGCGCGGGCGCGTGCAGGGTTTGCTCAACATGAAATCCGCCGTGACGGCAAATCTCGGCTTCGCCGTACCGGTCAATGTGCTCAAGACGTTGCTCGAACGTCCGAATCCCGTGCCCATGTCGCGCTGGCTGATGCTCGGCGCGCTCGATCCGCAAGAGTGGCAGCCCATCATGGGCGCGCGCTGGAGCCGCAAGGCCGGCCGCATCCAGGTCGAGAGCGCGGGCGATGGCTTTGGCGGACGCGCGCTGTGTCTCTGGCAGCAGGAGGTGCCGCCCCTGCCCTACGAACTCTCCGTGACCGTGAAGCTCGACGACGAATCGGGCGCGGCGGGACTGGCCTTTGCGTCCGATGGCGGCGACCGGCACTACGGTTTTTATCCCACGGCGGGCCAGATGCGCCTGACGCGTTTCGACGGGCCGGACGTTTTCTCGTGGAACATTCTCAAGGAGTTCAAGTCGCCGTACTACCGGCCCGGCGACTGGAACACCATTCGCGTGCGCATGGAGACGAACCGCATCACGGGTTGGGTGAACGGCGAGTTGGTCATGGAATCCACGGACGCGGCGTGGCGCAGCGGTCAGGTGGGACTGGCCAAGTTCCGCGACACGAAAGCGCAGTTCAAAAACTTCCAAGTGGGGACGAACGCGTTGGCTGCGCCGCCATCCGTCGCAATGGCAAAATTGGAAAACACTTCGTCACGCAGCGACCAGCAACTGCTCACGGAGGCGAAGGCGGATGGAGCGGCCGGACGCGCCGCCTTTCTGAAACAAGCGCAGGAGTTAGACCGTGAGGCGTTGCGCCTGCGCCGTCTGGCCTCAACGGTTCACGCGCGCTCGGTCGAAACGCAACTCGTGCAGGTGTTGCAAGATACGGAGGAGATGATTGATCTGTTCCACGCCGCGCTGCTGGTCGCGAAACAGGATCAGCCCGAACTCGACGTGGAGGCTTATCGCGCCGAACTCGCGCGGCTCGCGGAAGAGTTGAAGCGGCAAGTCCCGGCCAGCGCTTCCGAGACGAACAAGGTCGCCGCGCTCTCGAAGTTCCTTTTCACCGACCAAGGCTTTCACGGCAGCCGCACGGATTTCTACAACCGCGCCAACAGCTACATGAATGAGGTGCTCGACGACCGCGAGGGACTGCCCATCACGCTCTCCGTGCTGTGGCTCGAACTGGCGCGGCAGCTCGGCGTGACGAATGTCGCAGGCGTGCCGCTGCCCACACGCTTCATGGTGCGCTTCGCACCGCGCGGCGGCGGCGAGCAAATCATCGACGTGTTCGACGGCGGCAAAGTGCTGACGCGCGGCGACGCGGTGGAATTGGTCGCGGACAACGTGGACCGCATCGGTGAGAACGACTTCGCGCCCGCGAAGAAGCGCGACATCATCG
>JANNGC010000241.1:0-11927 GCA_031380445.1 Pedosphaera sp. | reverse complement strand
ATCGCCACTGGCTACATCGCGAACGCCCGCCGCTTCGGCTCGCGTGTGGATGATTACCCGCAGCACCTTACCATCGAGGACACGATTGATAATCTGGGCCGCGCCTTCCTCGGCCTGACCATCAACTGTGCGCGCTGCCACGACCACAAGTTCGACCCCATCACCGCCGCCGATTATTACGCGCTCTACGGCATCTTCCACAGCACGCGCTATCCGTGGCCGGGCATCGAACTGGAGCAGAAGCAGCGCGACCTCGTGCCGCTCGTCGAGCCGGGCCAACTGGTCGAAGCCGATGCCGCGCGAAAGACCCACGACGAGGAGAAGCGCCGCTTGGACAAGAGCGTCCAGAAGCTCAAGGACTCAGTGAAGGACAAGACCGGCGACGAAAAGAAAACCGTCGAAGCGCAAATCAAGGACGCGGAGCAGGCGCTCCAAGATTTCGTGAAGAAGGGCCTGCCCTTTGAACTCGCCTACGCCGTGGCCGAGTCGAAGAAGATCGAGAACGTCGCGCTTCAGCAGAAAGGCGATCCGGCCAAGCCCGGTCCCGTCGTGCCGCGCCGTTTCCTCACCGTGCTGAACGGCGCGGAAATTCCCACCACCGACAAATCAAGCGGACGCCGCCAACTCGCCGAATGGATCGTGGCCCGCGACAATCCGCTCGCCGCCCGCGTGATGGCGAACCGCATCTGGCTGCATCATTTCGGCAAGGGCCTCGTGCCGACGGCGAACGACTTCGGCAAACAAGGTAAGCCGCCCACGCATCCCGAACTGCTCGACTGGCTCGCGTCGAAGTTCATCGCCAGCGGCTGGTCGGTGAAGGAGATGCACCGCGTCATCATGCTCTCGCACACTTACCAGCTCGCCAGCGCTCGCAGCGACGACGCCATCGCGCGCGACGTGAACAACGAGTTGCTCAGTTCCTTCCCGCGCCAGCGTCTCGACGCCGAAGCCATCCGTGACACGCTGCTCGCGCTCGGCGGCAACCTCGACACCACGCCCGCCGGCTCGCATCCCTTCCCGCCGCCGACCGAGTGGACGTTCACCCAGCACAATCCGTTCAAGGCCGTTTACGACTCGAAGCGCCGCAGCGTTTACTTGATGACCCAGCGCATCCAGCGCCATCCGTATCTCGCCATTTTCGACGGCGCTGATCCCGCCACCAGCACGCCCGTCCGCACGACGAGCACGACGCCGCTCCAGGCGCTCTACCTGCTCAACGACACGTTCGTGCATGAGCAGTCGAAGCAGTTCGCCGCGCGCGTGTTAAAGGATGCAAAAGATGACAGCGCGAGATTGAAGCGCGCCTACCAACTGGCGCTGTCACGCCCACTGGAATCTTCCGAACTCGACGACGGCAAGAAGTTTCTCGCTTCCGTGCGCGAGAAATTGCGCGCTGATGGAATGGCCGAAGACCAGATTGAAAATGAAGCCTGGCGCGCGATGGTCCGTGTGGTCTTCCGGCTGAATGAATTTGTGTATGTGGACTGACCCGCGTCGCAGCTTGCCGTGCCGTGTATCAGAAGGTATAGACCAAGCAATATGACCGCCGCCAAAGTTTTCATGAACGGGAGAAGCCAGGCCATCCGGCTGCCCAAGGAGTTCCGCGTCAGCGCGGACGAGGTGTTTCTCAAGAAGACCTCACAGGGTTTCGTGGTCGTGGAGCGCGATCCGTGGGAAGTGTTTCAGGAAGGCTGCCGCGAACTGTCGGAAGACTTCATGGCCGGGCGCGTGCAGCCGCCGGTCGAGAAACGGAACTGGAACAAATGATCTGCCTGCTCGACACGGACACGCTCATCTTCATGGTGCGGGGCTTGAAAATATCCGCCCCGAAGAACGCGCGGCAGTCGGAGAAGCTGCGCCTCGCCCGGCGCATCGTGGCCCGCTGCCAGCGGCGGCAGGAGGCAGGCGATGAAGTGGTCCTGTCCGCCATCACCGTGGCCGAACTGGAATATGGCGCGCGGCACAGCGGGGATTACGCGACGGAGATTACGGCGGTGCGGAAAATCCTGACGCCCTTCGTCACCTACGATTTCGATGCGACGGCCTGTGCCGAGCATTACGGCGAGGTGCGGCAGGCGCTCGAAACGGGCGGCGTGCCCATCGGCGCGATGGATTTGCTGATCGCCGGTCACGCACGGGCGCTGGGCGCGCTGATGATCACAAATAACACCGCACATTTTTCCCGCGTGCCGGGGTTGAAGTGTGAGAACTGGACGGCGTGAACTGGCGACTGCACATCCTTTGACTGGAAAAACTGCTTCTATGAATCCACGCCTCTATCGCCGCCGCGAAGTCATCCGCTCGCTGGTCGGTTCGTCGTTGTTGCTGCCGGGTCTTGTGTCGAATCTGCTCGCGGATTCCGCCGCCGTTGATCCGCTCGCACCGAAGGCACCGCATTTTCCAGCCAAGGCGAAGCGCGTTATCTTCATCTTCTCAAACGGCGGCGTGTCGCACATGGACACGTTTGATCACAAGCCGAAGCTCTTCGCGGCGGACGGCAAGACGATGGGCATCGGCGGCGGACTTTCGAATCAGCAGCGGCGTTTGCTCAAGCCCGGCTGGCAGTTCAAGCCCGGCGGCCAGTGCGGCACGATGGTCAGCGATCTTTTCCCGCACCTCCGCGAGCGCATGGACGACGTATGCCTCATCAAGTCCATGAAGTCCGATGACAACGAGCACTATCAGGCGACGCTCGCCATTCACACCGGGTCGTTCTTCTTCTCGCGGCCCAGCATCGGCTCTTGGATCAGCTACGGACTCGGGACGGTGAACCAGAACCTGCCGTCGTTCGTCGCCATCTCGGCGGGTTCGCCGTATGCCGGCACGCAGATTTTCAACAACGACTTCCTGCCCGCATATCATCAGGGCGTGCGCGTCGTGCCCGGCAAGGAACCGATTGCCAATCTGGATCGCCGCACGAAGCAAAGTTCCGTGCAGGAACTGGAACTCGGTCTCGCCAACGCCTTCAACCAGCGTCATCTCCAGGCGCACGGGAACGACAGCGAACTGGCCGCGCGCATCCGCACGTTCGAGACCGCGTTCCACATGCAAACCGAAGCGCGCGATGTCTTCGACCTCGCGAAAGAATCGGACGACACGCTCGCGCTCTACGGCCTGAAGCGCGGGCAGACCGACGGCTTCGGCTGGCCGTGCCTCATCGGACGCCGGCTCGCCGAGCGCGGCGTGCGCTTCATCGAGTTGGTGGACGGAAGCTCCAGCAAGAATTGGGATCAGCACGGCGACATGGCCGAACACGCCCAGCACGCGAAGAACATTGACCAGCCCATCGCCGGCCTGCTGAAAGACTTGAAGCAACGCGGAATGCTCGAAGACACGCTCGTCGTCTGGACCACGGAGTTCGGCCGCACGCCCGGTGTGGATGGCGAGAAAGGCCGTGGTCATCACAGCGCGTGCTTCTCGTCATGGCTCGCGGGCGCAGGCGTGAAGGGCGGCACCAGCTACGGCAGCACCGACGAGATCGGTTCAACCGTGGTGGAAAACAAAGTCCACGTTCACGATTTCCACGCGACCATCCTCCATCTGCTCGGCATGGATCACGAGAAACTCACCTTCCGCCACGGTGGGCGCGATTATCGGCTGACCGACGTGCATGGGAATGTGGTGCAGGCGCTGCTCAGTTGAGCCGCGCTGCTTTGCGGCCTCGGGCTAGGCCGTGGGCATGGCTCCGGAAAAGGCGGCGGGACCAAACGGACGCCTCACGTTGCACGACGATCTCCGGCATTTCCTGACCGTGCGCGGGCGCGAAGTGCGCGGGAAGGAGGTCACAACCGCTGCGGCTTGAAAAAGTTTTCCAACCGGCTCTTCCGTCGCTCTTTCGGAAATCAGTAGGTCAGGGTCAGCGCCATCACCGCGCTGTAGAGGAAATCATCCACATCGCCGCTGCGGCTGGAGGAGTTGTAGCCGGGAACGGGCGAGGTGTTGCGGCGGTAGATGTCGCGGAAGCCGCTGCCGGGAATGAGCGCGCCGAAGCCGCCGGAGAGAATGACGTTGTCGGTGAGCAGCGGGCGGTATTGCCAGCCGATGCTGAGATCAAAACCAATCTCGCGGCGGATTTTGTCGGTGAGCAGCGCGGTCTTGATGGCGTCGGTCTCGGCGAGGCGAATGTAGTTCGCGTTGAGGAAAGTGCGCAGCTTCGGCGTGGTCTCGATCTCCGCGCCGAGGCTGTAGATGAAGACGCCGGGGTTCACGAAGTTCGCCTGCCCTTCGGTCTTGCTCGTGCGGAGATTCGGCACGAGCGAGTTGCGTTGCTTCAAGCCCACGCCCGTGCCCGCGAGATTGAAACCCTGCCGCACCCAGTAGCTGAACGGCCCGCCGGTGAAGTTCGGATTGTCGAGAATGGTGTCGAAGCCGGTGGCGCGGCCGTCCTCCGCGTTGTCGTCGCCGCTGGCGTAGAAGACGGACGCCTTGTAGCGAATCCAATCGCGGTCGTAGGAAATTTCCAGCGCGGCCATCTGCGCGTTGATGTTCACGGGGCGGCCGGCGAGTCCGTTGAAAGTATCGCGTCCGAACGCCTGATACACTTGGTGCGACACGTTCCAGCGCCCGATGTGGCCGTCGCCGGCCCAGCCGATGTAACCGGCGTTCACCTGATGCTCGCGGCCTTCGCCGAGCAGCGCGGGGCGCACGAAGTTTCCGGCGCGGTCGTAGTGCTCGTGGCCGTCATCGAAGTTCGCGTGGATGCTGGCCTGCGCGGTGTAGCCCTTCCAGATCGTGTCCTGCCGATAGACGTTGGCGATGAGCACGCGCTGGTCGCGCTGGTTCAAGGTGTTGAGGTCGGAGAAGGTGTCCTTCTCGCGCATGTCGAAGGCGGCAAGATTGTACTGCCAGTGGTTGTTGTCGTAGTTGCCGAAGACGCGCGCGGCGGTGTTCACGTCGTTGAAGAGGAAGCCGCGAAAGTCGCTGTTGAACACCTGGTTGCCCACGCGCGCGGCGATGAAGTCGTAATTGTCGGACAAGTCGCGAATGTGAATTTCTCCGAACGCCTCCTGCAATGCGATGAACTGCTTGGTGCGTTCGGTGTGCGAACGTCCGTGCAAATCTTTCGAGGCCGGCCCGACGCCGTCGAGAATGCCGCCGATGTCGCCGGGGTTTTGCACGCTGTAGATGTTCGCGCCGGACGCCGCGTTGTGACGCCCGCCGAAGCCGCGCGGGTCGGGCCGCAGCACCGTGGTCTCGCGCACGTCCACATGGTTGATGTTGTACACCGGCTGCAAACGCACGGCCCACTCCACGGGCTTGAACACCGTCTCGCCGCGAAAGAGGTCCACCGCGAAGGAGAAGTTCTGTTGCACCGACCACTGCTCGCTCTTGCCGAAAAACTCCGCGCTGCCGGGCCGCGCCGAACTCACCGCGCTCGGCGTGGGGATGCGGCGGAACTCGACTTCGGTGGACGAGCCGGCGGTGAGGTTTAGGAAAATATCCTGGCCGATGACGGGTGCGTCGCCCTTCAACTGGCTTTGAAAATACGGATGCCAGAGGAACGGGCGCTCGTGCTGGTAAGGCGTCTCGACATCGCCGCTCGTGTAGCGGCGCCACGGCACGAACGGCACGCGGAAGCGATCGGTGTTCGGCGTGAAATTCTTCGCGACGCGATGCGCGGTGGAGACGGGATAATCCGCGAGATGCCAGACGTGGCTGATGGGCGTGTTCTCGACGGCGTTGGTGCGCGGGAGCGCGAGACCGTTCGTGAGCGGCTCCCAGCCGTAGGGCGCGCGCGGGGCGTCCGGCTCGACGAGGAGTATTTCGCTGGCGCGCACGGGCGCGCGCGGCAGTTGGAACTCAGGAGGAATCGGATCGCCGCTGAACACGGGCAGCACCACGGAGTCGTATTGGAAAAATGGTTTGGGCGCGGCGACGGGTTCCTTCAACGACGCACCGGGATCAGGATTGAACGGTGGCGGCACGGCGGGCGCGATGAAGTTGGTGCGCCAGCGCAGTTCGTAGGCGACCTCGGCTTCTTCGAGATAGTTCGGCGTGAAGCGCAGGCCCGCGTCGGGATTGAAAACCGTTGGCGACTGCGGCGGTGCGCCCAGAGTGACGCGCTGAAAGGGACGCAACTCGCGCACGAAATTGGTCGCGTCCTCCGCCTGCGCGCGTGCAGAAAGCAGAACGCTGGCGCAACAGAGGACCAGCGCGATGCGGCGAGCGAGCGTTTGGGTGTTCCCGTCCACGAATGCGCGGAGATATGACGCGGACGGGCGCGGCGCGGCAAGAACGGTTTCGGCGGCGTGACGGGGTGCGGCCTTCAGGCCGCTTCACCGCACGCTGGACGGAGGCGTCAGTACAGTCCAACCCGCTGGAATTTTTCACGGTCAAGCGGCCTAAAGGCCGCGCTCCATCACGCTCTCGCGCCGTGTCACTCCACGGCACAAAACTCAACAAACCTCATTCCAGATTGGCACAACCGCTCCGCCTGGGGCATACATGGCCGTGTTGATGCCCAGCTTCATCGTCCGAACCGCCGCGATGCTTCTCTCCGGTCTGGCCGCCTTCAGCCTCGTGGCTGAAGTCGCCGCGCAGGAGGATGCCGCACTTTATTTCCGTCGTACGCACGGCGGCGCATGGCCCGTGCGCGGCGCGGCAGCTAACGATCAATTCATCGAAGTCGGCAGCGAATCATCTTCCTCGTCCAAGTCGAAAGATTCCCCGGCCCCGTCGCTGCTCGACGGCGGCATCAACGCAGCGGATCTCGGCAAGGGCGATTGGATCTGGCAAATCCCGACGTGCATCAGCGCGCTCGGCGTCGGCGATGTGCAGGGGCTGATTGATTACGAAAAGAATCGCGGCATGAAATGGATCACCGTGAAGTGCGGGAACGGGACCAACATCTGGACGCAGTTCACCGCCGACCTCGTGAACCGCGCGCACGCGGCGGGGCTGAAGATTTTCGGCTGGGCCTACATGTTCGGCGACGACGTGCCGGGCGAGGTCAACATGGCGCTCAACGCCCTGAACCTCGGCGCGGACGGCTTCATCATTGATGCCGAGACGGAATACGAAACGCTGCCGAACAACAGCGTGGCCGCGTCGAACTTTTGTTACGCCGTGAAAGCCGCCTACCCGAACCGCTTCCTCGCGCACGCGCCGTTTCCCATCATCAGTGCGCACTCGGGCTATCCTTACATTGCGTTTGGCAAAGGCTGCGACGCGGTGATGCCGCAGGCGTATTGGGCGGACATCGGCGGGACGAACTACGCCGTCACGATGGTCACGCGCATGAACAGCGAATGGCGCAACTGGCAGAACGCGCTCACCGGCGCAAATACCAACGCCATCAAGCCCATCATCCCCATCGGGCAGGCTTACAACTCCGTGAACGGCATCGTGACCGGGACGCAGATCACGAATTTCATGTTCGCGCTCAAGACCAACACGCCCGCCACCGTCGGCGGCTACAAGGGCGTGAGCTTCTGGAGCTGTCAGCATCACTCGACCGACATGTGGAACGCCATCGGCGCGATCCAGATCGGTTCGCAGTTCGACGTGCCCTCGGTCGTCGCGCATCCGGTGAACCGCGCGGTGGACGCGGGCAGCAACGTCACGTTGCAAATCACCGCGAGTGGCGCGGCTCCGCTGCGTTTCCAATGGCGGCTGAACGGCGTGAATCTTTCTTCGGCAACGAACAGCTCCATCACCTTGAACAACGCGCAGCCCACGAACACCGGCAACTACGACGCGGTGGTGACGAATACGTTCGGCGCGGCGACGAGCACCGTGGCGCGCGTGCTCGTGAACGCGACCTCGATCTGGCGGACGGTTTTCGCCGACGACTTCGAGACGAACAGCAGTGCGAGTTGGAGCCTGTTTGAAGGCTCGGGCAATGCCACACCCGACTACACCGCGCAGTGGGCCTTCGACTACGGCACGAACAAGTATGTCGCGTTCGGCGTGACGAATCTGATTCCGCCCGCGCCGAATTCCAGCGGCACCACGCGCGGACTAAAGCTGACCGTGAACAAGAATGACGCCGTGGCCGCGCTCTCCGGCGTGAGCCTGTATCCGCAAGGCCAGAGTTTCAGCAACAACCACGTCCTGCGCTGCGACGTGTGGATGAATTACAACGGCCCGGCGGGCGGCAGCGCCGGCTCCACGGAGTTTGCGTCCTTCGGGATCAATCACGCCGGCACGCGCGTGAACTGGGGCGGCGGCGGCAGCGCGAGCGACGGCGCGTGGTTCGCGATGGATGGCGAAGGCGGCGTGACCACGGACTTCCGCGCCTACGAAGGCAACGCGGTCGCTGCTCCCACGCTGCTCGCATTTCCAGCGAACGGGCTGAACGCGAACGGCGCGCAGAACACGGACTCGCTCGATCCGTTTTTCCAATCGCTGTTTCCGTCCGCGCCGTTTGAATCCGCCGGAGCGCCGGGCAAACGCTGGGTGCGGAGCGAGGTCAGCCAGATCAACGGCGTGGTGCTCTGGCGGCTCAACGGCGTCATCGTCGCCGCGCGCACGAACACCGGCGGCTTCACCAGCGGCAACGTGATGATCGGCTCCATGGATTTGTTCACGTCCATCCCCAGCCCGCCGGAGGACACGTTCGTGATCTTTGACAACGTGCGCGTGCTCACGCCGGTCACGCCGCCAGTCATCGTCGCGCAGCCGGCGAGCCGCATGGTGAATGCCGGGGCGAACGCGAACTTCGCCGTCAGCACGACGGGTTCGCTGCCGCAAACTTTCCGGTGGCGCTTCAACGGCACGAACATTTCCAGCGCGACGAACAGCACCCTCGTTCTGACCAATGCGATCGCAGCGCAGGCGGGAAATTATTCGGTCATCGCCAGCAACGCCGCCGGAACCGCCACCAGTTCCAACGCCGCGCTGACGGTGACGACGATTCAACTCAGCCAACTCGTCGCCACGAACGGCACCTGGCGGCTCACCTTCAGTGGTGCGACGGGGACGGGCTACGTGGTGGAAGCGTCCAGCGATCTTGCGACGTGGCAGCCGCTCGTCACGCTCACGAATCTCTCCGGCGTCGTGCCGTATCTGCTCTCCGCCACGAACGTCCCGCACCGTTTCTTCCGCCTCCGCGCGCCGCAGTGAGGGTTGGCGGAGCGCGGGTTTTCTGACTCGCAGCAACCTGAAAGGACGGGCGGTGTTCGCAAGCTCTAGCCCGCTCTACTTTGCGGAGCTGGCTGCGGGTTGGAAAACCCGCGCTCCGTCGTCCGGGCAAATTGGGACCACCACCCGTTCATCGCACGGTTTGACACGCGCGCCTGGTCTGTTACCAACCACGCCATGAAATTTTCCACGCTTACCGTGCTGTTGTTTTCCGCCGTCGTGGCCTTGGCTGCCGACGCGAAATTCAAAGTCAGCGAGTTCACTTTTCAACGGCCCGAGAAATGGGAAGCCGTCGAGACCACGTCGGCGATGCGCAAGGCACAGTTGAAGGTGAATGATGCGGAGAAGAAAACTTCCGCCGAGGTCGTGTTCTTCCACTTCGGCGCGGGCGGCGGCGGCGGCACGCAGGCGAACATCGAGCGCTGGTATCGTCAGTTCGAGGGGCCGCGCGAAAAGCTCGGCACCAAGACCGAGGAAGTGAAAGTGGGCAAACACAAGGTCACCTACGTGCAGGCGGAAGGAACTTTCATGAGCGGGATGCCCGGCGGCCCGACCACGCCGCAGCCGAACTCCGCCCTGCGCGGCGCGATCATCGAGGCGGCGGAAGGCGACGTGTTTGTGAAGATGACCGGCCCGGCGGCGCTGGTGAAGGCATCCGAGGCGGACTTCAAGAAGATGGTGGAGTCGGCGTTGAAGTAGCGGAGCTTGCGGTTCCTTTTATGCCGCCCTCGGACAGATTGGTTTTGCTGCGGACCTTCAAAGAGAGAGTCCGCTTGGTCTTCCTCTGCTCGGGCATGGCGGCGTTCATGGGTTTTATTTTGTCATTGATGAACCAGTGGAAGCCTTCAGGAACCAAGGAACACATTGTTCATGCGCTTGGGGTGGAGATTTTTATCACCTTTGGATTGTTCAGTGTTCTCGGAATCGTCTGGGGATTGTTTGCTCCTTGCTGGCTGGAGCGCCTGCTCCAGCGCGGTTTTCAAAAGGTCATAGCCGTGGTTTTTGTGGTGGCAGCCGCCTCGATTCTTTCCGTGTCGTTCTACTTGCTGCTGCGGTGAGTCGCTCTGACAAAAGCAACGACGCGTTTGAGCACTGATTCCTGATTCCCTTTCCCGCGCCACCGTCCCATCCTCGCTCCGTGCTTAACGTGTTCATCGCTTTCGGAATCGGCCTCGCGCTGGGCGGCGTGATTGGCTGGTTGCTAGGCGCGCGGAAGAACACCGCCGCGCCTGCCGCTGATTCTCAACCGCTGATTGATGAGTTGCGAAACCGCGTTGCGTCATCACAAACGGAACTTACCACCACGCGCGAGCAACTCACCGAATCCAAGACGCAGCACGCCACTGCCGAGGCCGAACGCGAGGCGGCGCGCGCGCTTCTCGATCAGCAGCGCACCTTGCACGAGCAGGCGTTGCGCGCGGCGAAGGACGGACAGACGAAGGCCATTGATGATTTGCGCGAAGCCTTCCGCGCGTTGAGTGCCGAGGCGTTGCAGAAGACGCAGCCGGAATTTCTCCGGCTCGCCAACGAGACGTTGGGGAAATTTCAGGAGTCCGCGAAAGGCGATTTGAAGGAACGCCAGCAGGCCATCGCCACGCTCATCGAGCCGCTCAAGCAGCAGTTGGAAACGTATCAGCGCCGGTTGCAGCAGTCGGAGGTCGCGCAGTCCGCGACGCTCGGCGAAGTAAAGCAGCAGCTCGAAATGCTCGCGCAACAGAGCCAGACGCTTTCCACCGAAACCTTCCAACTCCGCAAAGTTCTCAGCTCGAACCAGGCGCGCGGGCGCTGGGGCGAGGAGACGTTGCGCCGCGTCGTCGAGTCGGCGGGCCTGAGCGCGCACTGCGATTTCGTGGAGCAGGCGCAGAGCGACGACAAGAAGCCCGACCTCATCGTGCGCCTGCCCGGCGACCGCATCATCATCGTGGACTCGAAGGTGCCGGACCTGGATTTCCTGAACGCCGCCGACACCGCCGACACCATGAAACGCGCCGAGGCGCTGGCGCAACACGCGGCGAAATTGAAGGGGACGATCAAGGCGCTGGCCGACCGGGATTATCCGAGCCAGTTCCCAAACGCGCTCGATTACGTGGTGTTGTTTCTGCCCGCCGAGTCGCTGTTCAGCGCGGCGCTGGAAGGCGATCACGAGCTGATGATGTGGGCGCAGAGCAAACGCATCCTGCTCGCCACGCCGTGTTCGCTCATCGCGATTTTGCGCTCGGTGAGCTTGAGCTGGCAGCAGCATCAGCAGACGGAGAACGCGCACGCCATCGCGGAGGCGGCGCAGGAACTGTTCACGCGCGTGGCGAAGTTCACCGAACACTTTGAGAAAATCCGAGCCGGACTGGAGAAGGCGAACGGCGCGTTCAACGAAGCCGTGGGCAGCTACGAACGCATGGTGGTGCCGAGCGGCACGCGCCTGCTCGCGCTCGGCGGCACCGACGCGGGCAAGGAACTGACCGAGGTGAAGCCGATTGAGACGGCGCTGCGGCTGCCGCCGGCGCAGAGTTGAAGTGGCACGGAGCGCGGACCGCCGAGTCCGCGTGTTCAGCGGGAAAACATTTTAACCAAGGCAGACACGGAAAACAAGGTAGGGGATAAGTAGAGTTTCGTCCTTTTGTTTTTCTTTCCGTGTCTTGTGTGTCTCCCGTGTTTCACATCACAGAATACACCCGCGCGCACGCGGCGGTCCGCGCTCCGGCGGAGTTTCTGTTTGCCGTGCGCCGCGCCTTCCTCGCTACACTCTCGCCCATGAATCACTGGTGGGTGAAATCAGAACCGGAAGCCAACGCGTGGGCGACGTTCGTGCAGGACGGGCGCACGGCGTGGACGGGCGTGCGGAATTTTCA
>JANNGC010000164.1:0-7675 GCA_031380445.1 Pedosphaera sp. | reverse complement strand
GGGACTTTCGAGTCTCGTGTTCCGGTTCCCCGCCGGGCGTGTTTGGAATGAACAAAGCCACCCTTGGAACGGGAGGTTGGAAAACCTCCCAACCTGCCGGCTGGAAAGCCGGCGTGACGTTTGCAGGCGGCTCAATACTGCTGCGTGGACTCGGTCTCGTTGATCGGACGCTTGAACTGATCCGCGTGCAACTCCGTGGCGAAACGCACGTCGCCGGCCTGCAACGCCTTCACCACCACGCGCCACGCGGCCTGCTGTTTGACCGCCAGCTCCGGCAGCGCCGCGAGCGTGATGGTGCGCCCTTCCGCGCTCACCGCCGACGTGCCCGTGCCGGAGACAAATTCCTGCGTCTCCTCAAGCGTGCAAACGACTTTCACATTCGTCAGCGCGGCCGTGCCTTGGTTCACCACTTTGATTTCGTAAGTCTGCTCCTTCCCCACCTCGACGGGATCGGCCACGTCCACCACCTCGAACAGAACGGACGGCAAACCCACCACGCGCGACTCGCAACGGCTCTCCACCGCCGACGCCACCCGCCCGCGCGCGCTGGCGACGAAAGCCAGCGCCCCCGCCTGCGGCGAGGCGAACGCGGCGCACAAATTCGTGCTGCGGCCCGGCGGCAGCGCACCGAGCACCCACGCGAGCTGGCCGGGCGTTTGCGTCGCGCCTTCGGCGTTCAGAATCGCGGTGTTGGCCGGAATTGCGAGCGTGACCGTGGTGGCCGGCTCCGTTTCGTTGCCGGAATTTTTGACGGTGAGACAGAAGCGCGCCGGACGGCCGAGAATGATTTCCTCCGGCACGCTGCACTGCATCGTCAGCACCGGACGCAACTCCACGCCGTAATCTTCCACCCAGAAATTCGCGCACGGCTTCGGCGTCACCATGCGGTAGCGCCGGCCTTGCGACGCGAAATAAAACTCATACGCTTCAATCGGCTCCGTCCCCATCCACATCACCTCGCGGAGCAGCACCGCCTTGCCCTGCTCGCGCGTGGACATGGCGGGCATCACGGTCTTGTGCGGGATGCGCAGCTCCAGAATTTTCTCCGTGCGCGCGGCGCGGCGCAGGTCTTCCATGTCGCCCTTGAAGCCGCTTTCACGCGCAATGAAGTCCACGTCCGCGCGCAATTTTTCCGAGTTCAACATCCGCCGCAAATCATCCGGCGTCTGAAGCGGATCGGCGAAGCGCGTGGCGGGATTGCCCAGCCGCGTGGCAAAGTGCTGCGCCGCCGGCGCGGTCACCTGCGCGCCAAACCACACCAGCCCTACGAGCAGCGCGATGGCGCGTTGAAAATTGAAAACGAAACGAATTGCTTGGGTCGTCACGCGCGCACGCTACCGACGCGCGCCGAGCGGAGACAAGGCCTCAATCCGCCCGACGCGCCTGCGTTACGACATGGATACCTCCGTTAGTTTTTCATCGCGCCCCACTAAACCACCTCCGCAAGCCGCTAATTTACCTCCGCCAAGCCTTGTCTCACGTCCGCAGCCCCTTATCCGACCTCCGCAACGCGCTGTTTTAGGGCCGCAGACTCCTATTTTTGGTCCGCCGACCATTATTTTAGGTCCGCTACACCTTATTTTTGGTCTGCTGACCCTTATTCGACCTCGGCGAAGCCTTATTCAACCTCCGTAGATCCTTATTCGACCTCCGCTGTGTTCTAACTTTGGACACCACTGTCTTAACTTCTGACCGCAGCCCACTAAATTCCTACGTGGAACTGCTATTTTCCTACAGCAGAACGCTATTTTCACCGCGCCATCCTTTGTCCGCCTTCGCCCACGCCTTAGTTGGCACCGCCGTTGCTAAACGCTCCACCGTCTCCACGGCGTGTGCCGATGGAGATGAGAAAACGAAACACCGCGGCCGCGACAGGCCGCACTACGGAGTCAACATCATGATCGATACAACAGAGACCAACGCCGTGGCCGCCCCGGTCGCGGAAGTCAAAACCAAGCGCACGCGCGGCCTCCTCAACAAGGCCTACATGCAGAAGCTCACCAACGCCGAAGGCGTGGGCCAGGCCGCGCAGCACACCAGCCACGCCCCTGCCCTCGCGGCCCGCGACATCACCGCCGAATCCGTCACCGACCTGCTCGAAGACACCGACGACGCCCGCCTCAAAGCCGGCGCCGCCATCCAGCACACCACCGCGAAAAAGGAAGCCACCGCCGCCGACTATAAGGCCGCGCACGACCTCCTCGCCGCGCTGCAAGAAGTCCAAAAAGCCGCGAAACAAAAATACTCGCGCACCAACCGCATTGCCCTCGACGACTACTTTGTGGGCAAGAAACTCAACGGCAACCGCCCCAACCTGCTCCAGACCTCGCAGAGCATCATTGGCAAGCTCGCCAGCGACACCCTCCCCGGCATCACCGCTGGCAAAGTGACCAAGCTGAAGAACCTCCGCGTGGCCTGGATCATTGCCAACAACGATCAGACCGCCAACGGCAGCGCCGCCCAAACCACCCGCGCCCAGCTCAAGATACTGATCAAGTCCATTGACGACCGCAAAGTGGCCATTCAACTCGCCGCCGACGCCGAATGGCCGCACACCAAGACCGAGAACGCCGCCACCCGCAAAGAATTCGGCCTGCCCCCGCGCCGGCCGTTTGTGGAGTAGTTAAACGCTATTCATTCGTCGCAGGCGCTCTGGAGCAATCCAGAGCGCTTTTTCATTGGTGTTACTCAAAGGCGGGTGCGTCCGGACACCGTTGATGGAGCGCGGCCTTCAGGCCGCTTCAACGTTTAAGTGGACGTGGGTGTTCGATTGTTCGATTGAACTGCGGCCTTGCGGACGGTGAAGCGGCGTAAACGCCGCGCCCCGCCCAGGTGTTGACCAACGATGTCAGGATGCGCCCCTCAAAGGTTTTCGTGAATTGCCGAATTGATTTGTCCGATGGACGGGCTACGATTTTCACGTCTCCCAGTAACAACCAACGCAAAAACTTATGGCCGCAAAATACGAACTCAAAAAATCCGCCCACGGCAAATTCCACTTCAACCTCAAGGCTGGCAACGGCGAAGTGATCCTCTCCAGTGAAATGTACGAGGGCAAACCGGCGGCGGAAAACGGCATTCAATCCGTCAAGACGAACTCGCCGCTGAACGAACGCTACGAGCGAAAAACCTCGGCCAAGAACGAACCCTACTTTGTGCTCAAAGCCGCCAACCATGAGATCATTGGCCGCAGCGAAATGTATTCCTCCGCCTCCGCCATGGAAAATGGCATCGAATCCGTCAAACGCAATGCCCCCACCGCCAGCACCGACGACCAGACGGGGCAGTGAGCTGTTTCATCGCAAACGCTGGGCTGAATAATGCAACACCGTTGGCGTTAAACTGATGGTCAATTGCGAGGACTGCCCTTTTCTTTCTGAAGCACCAGACGTCAAACAGGCCTGCGAAAATACTCGGCAAATGCAGGCCAATATGTTTCCCTGTCAACTATAGCCACTGTTTAATGGTTTTACAACCGTGAGCGCTCGTTTTGGCGACCTTGGTTTCAACTCGTTGAATGTGGTGAGAAAAAGTTCAAGTGGGAGAGAACGCCAAAGAAAACGTAGCATGAACACCAGACATCTCGCCTTGCGGAAGAAACCAGCACAGACAGCTCTGCTCTTCAGTCTGCTGTTGCTCTTGTTCATCACCTCCACCGGGTGGGCGCAATTAGAATGGGAACCTGGGGACGACCATTGGGACAGCCGATTCTGCACGTCGGGATTACAGGGGGATGGGGTGACTGCCCTTGCGGTGAGTGGCACGGACCTGTATGTGGCCGGGTACATTACCAGTTGGAGATACCCCAGTCTCGCGAAATGGGATGGGCAACGGTGGACGGTGCTAGGCGATCTTTACGTCCCCGGGTGGTTTTACCATGGCAGTGTATCAGCAATCGCGGTCAGTGATGTCGGAGAGGTGTATGTGGGCGGATCTTTTACGTATGCGGGCCATACCAAGGCCACCAATATTGCGAAATGGACGGGGAGCAGTTGGGCAGCAGTGGGCGGTGGGGTGGATGGCGAAGTTAGTGCGCTTGCGGTTCGTAGTAACGAGGTCTATGTGGCGGGCAATTTCGGCAGCGCGGGCGGAATCAACGCGAATTGTCTTGCCAAGTGGGATGGGCGCAACTGGTCCGCGCTGGGAACCAGCCCAGAGGATGAACTTTGGGATACCGTGGGTGAACTGGCCGTGAGCGGGACCAACGTGTACGCTGGCGGTGGCTTCACGAGCATCGGAGGCGTGAGCGCCAACCGCATCGCCAGATGGGATGGCAACAGTTGGTCCGCGCTGGGTGCCGGCATTGGCGAAATAAATTCCTGGGAAAGTGTCAGTGTCATCAAGGCCAGCGGTGACAAGGTTTACGTGGGCGGTGGGTTCGAGAGCGCTGGCGGCACCACGGCGACCAACATTGCCCTCTGGAACGGTACCAATTGGTCGGCACTGGGTGAAGGGCTACCGTATGTGCAAGCAGAGGTGCATACAATCGCTCTTGCCGGTAACAGCGTGTACGTGGACGGCAACTTTATGAGCGTCGATCAAGATGGCAACACGAATTTCGATTACGGCGTTACAATGTGGAATGGGAGCAACTGGGCTGGGCTCGGCAACGTGTACGGCCAATGGAATACGGAAATCAGGGCTTTGGCGGTGTATGGCAATGCTGTTTACATTGGCGGCTACTTTGACATCGTCGGGGTGGACTGGCAAGGCGGCGTGGCGATCAAGCACATTGCAAAATACGAAGGAACAAATTGGTCAGCTCTGGGCGGCAGTGTGAACGAGTGGGTCAACGCGATGGCTGTCAGTGGTGGTGACTTGTATATCGCCGGGGATTTCACCACGGTGGCAAGGCAGCCGACGCAGGGAATTGCCAAGTACGACGGAAATGCCTGGTTCACCATCCCGGTGGATTTGCAGGAAGGTTGGTTCTACACATTGGCCGCATGCGGCAGCAACCTGTATGCAGGCGGGAGTTTTTGGATAGGAGCCGCAGCACCCATCTATAACATTGCCAAATGGGATGGGCAGAGTTGGTCGGCACTTGGCACGGGACTAGACAATGATGGTAACTCATCCTATGTTAGTGTAATCGTGGTCTCCGGCACCGATATTTACGTGGGGGGCGAGTTCACCACCGCGGGCGGAGTGCCTGCCAGAAATATTGCAAAATGGGATGGGACGACGTGGTCAGCCCTTGGAAGTGGATTGGACTTTTCGGTTAATGCCATCGCCGTTGAGGGCAGCAATCTGTACGCAGGCGGCTACAATAACATGGGTGGAACGAACAGCCCGATTGCCATGTGGAATGGAACTAACTGGTCGCCACTCGGCAGTGGAGTGCATGGATATGTTGAAGCGATTACCGTTAAGAATGGCGTTGTGTACGTGGGCGGCAATTTCGATTCAGCCGGAGGTGTTGCTGCTGCAAATGTTGCGCGTTGGGATGGAAATCAATGGGGGTCACTGGGGGACGGGGTGAATGACGAGGTGAGATCCTTGGTCTTTAGCGGCAATGATTTGTACGTGGGTGGGTGGTTCACCGATCCCGGACATGGTGTAGCCTCGTGGGATGGCACCAACTGGCACGCAATGGGCGGCGGAGTAGAAGCAAGTGGCGGTATTGGAGCCGAGGCGTTGGCCGCGATCGGCCCCTATGTTTACGTTGGTGGAAGTTTTACAAACACCGGAGACAAAGCCTCCAAATATCTCGGGTGTTGGGACCGTTCGCCGAAAACCTTCTTTTACCAGAGTTCTGTTGGTGGGCGGTACCCGCTGTCCGTGGTCGTGGTTCCGTATTATTATGTGGCATCGGACATCATCACAAATTTTTTCCTAAATTTTGGCGATGGAACGACAACCAACATCTCAGTGGGTTTTCTAGACAGTAACTTGTACGACGCTTATGGATTCGGTTTTGAACACCTCTACACCTCAGCAGGATCGTACACAGTGACAGTCGTCGCAAGCGGTCCCACCGGGGTGACCACCAACAAGTATGTCAATGCAATCACAGTCACCATCCCGCTCCCCGGTAATGAGCAGTGGGACTCGACTGCCCTTGGCATCGGATTGAATGGTGTTGTTACGGCTATTGCTGTGAGTGGGACAAATGTGTACGTAGGCGGCCAGTTCACGAGAGCTGGCTATTTAAGTGCCACAAATATTGCCCGGTGGGATGGCAGCAGTTGGTCGGCACTGGGCGACGGCGTGACTGGTCAGGTGAATGCTCTGGCCGTCTGCGGTAATGACGTGTATGTCGGCGGCTGGTTCACCTCAGTCGGCGGCGTCCCTGCCAAAAATATTGCGAAATGGAATGGCAGCACTTGGTCGGCATTGAGCAGTGGCACCGGAGATGAAAATTTTTCCGGAGGGGTGCATGCGATTGCGGTCATTGGCACGAACATTTATGTCGGCGGGGATTTCTTGACGGCTGGGGGCGTCAGCGCCCGCAACATTGCCAAGTGGGACGGAAGCAGTTGGTCCGCGCTTGGCAGCGGCGTCGAGGTTACAAATTACTTTGGAAATTACTTTGGGACAGTCAACACGCTCACGGTCTCGGCGAATGAATTGTATGTGGGCGGAGATTTCATCACTGCCGGTGGAGTGAGCGCCAACGGTATTGCCAAATGGAATGGTAATAGTTGGACAGCCGTGGGCGGCAGTTCAAACGTGTATTCATACGCATGGGTGAAGTCATTGGCAGTGGTCGGCAGCAATGTGTACGCAAGTGGAGGCTTCGAGTTTCCTGACGACTGGCAAACCTATTCGCTAGTGAGATGGGACGGCAATAGCTGGGTGGGTTTGGTCATTCCAGGGGACGATGATGGGCCGGTGGATGTCATCGTTGCGAGCGGCACAAATCTTTATGCGGGCGGTGAGTACACAGGCGTTAACGGTACAAGTGCTGCAAACATCTCCAAATGGAACGGGAGCAGTTGGTCCGCGCTTGGTACGGGCATCGCGAGAACCAATGGGGTTGGAGTAAAGGCAATCGCGGTCAGCGGAAACATGGTGTACGTCGGGGGCCGATTTGTTTCCGCCGGTGAACAGCTAGTGGGCAATCTTGCCATCTGGCACGAGCCGCTAGATATGCCTCTGTTTTTAATCACATCTACGCGAAGAGAGGGCAATGACATCAACATCCGTTGGATAACAGCAGGCGGTAAGACGAATTTTGTGCAGGCCAGCCTTCAGGTCGCCACCAACTACGTCGATTTAAGCGGTCCAATTGCAATTATGGGCAATGGAAACAACTCCACCAATTACCTAGACATTGGGGCTGCGACAAATGGATCGGCGCGATTTTACCGTATTCGATCAGCACCAAATGGCCAATAGCACCGGTTTCATTCATCGTCACCAAATAATCTGTGCCGACCACGGCGTGGACACCGGCGGGCCGTCCGTCTGGCGCTGGTCGGGGTTGCGGGCGCAGGCGGTGATTTGCGCGTTCGCCTTCAACGAAACTGGATTCGTGTAAGTCAGCGCGCTGGAGGACAGCGCGCCGGCGGGCAGGCGCGGGTCGGTGCCATCGAGCGTGTAGTAAATCGTGGCGTTGGTCGGCGCGGTGAGGGTGAGCACGCCACCGGCGTGTTTCAGCACCGGCGCGGGCGTGAATTGGCGCTCAATGAAGTCCACGCAGATGGAGAGCAGCAACTGCCTGCTGGTGGCC
>JANNGC010000098.1:0-1626 GCA_031380445.1 Pedosphaera sp. | reverse complement strand
ACAAACTCCAGGCGCACAGAAATCAGATCATTCACAAGCCAAGGCATAGCGAACCACGCTGCCGCCATCCGGCGGCACCTGTCCACCATGTCCCCGCACACCCGTCCACTATGTCTCCGGTCTTTACACGGAGAGGGGGCGCGATGGAACCCGGCGGGTTCGCTCGAATTGCTCTCCGCGTTGGTTGCGTCTGCGATCCTTGCTCGCTTCTAACGCGGCGAGCGGCACGAATGATTCAACGCCGGCGCTCCGCGCTCCCTCTCCTCGGGGGAGAGGGCCGGGGTGAGGGCGGACCTCCTCCAAACCAATCAACGCCCACTTCACCCGCGCGGCGTGACCCGCAAGCCATTCGGCTCGGTCGCGCTCGCGAAGGACATCACCCCGCGCACCGAGGTCACGCCGGCGAACGGATCGTTGTTGATCAGCAGGTTGCCATCGAGGTCCAGCCAGTCGGTCAGGGCTGCGAGGTGCATGCCGGCGGCGGTGAGGATGCTCGATTCCGTCATGCAGCCGAGCATCGTCTTCAATCCCGCCTTGCGTGCCGCCGTCAGCGCCTCGAAGCCGCGCGTCACGCCGCCGGTCTTGCACAGCTTCACGTTCACGCCGTGAAAACATTCCGCGCACAACGCCACATCGGCCACGCTCACATACGATTCATCCGCCACGAGGGGCAGGGGAGAACGCTCCTTGAGCCAGATGAAATCCGCCGGCGCGCTCACGGCGGGCATCGGCTGTTCCACGAATTCGATGCGCCCGTCGCGCGCCAGCCACTCCAGACGGCGCAGCGCCTCCTCCTTCGTTTTCCAGCCCTCGTTCGCGTCCACGCGCAAGGTCTTCGTGGGCGCGACGGAGCGGACGGCGGCCAGATTCTCCTCGTCGCCCGGCGCACCGAGTTTGATTTTCAAAATCGGAAACTCTTCCGCCTCGGCGACCTTGACGCGGATCTTTTCCGGCGTGTCGATGCCGATGGTGAAACACGTCAGGTGCTGCCCCTCCACAAATTTCAGCCCTAGAAAATCATGCAGCGGCTGCTTCGCCCGCTTCGCCGCGCCATCGAGCAGGGCGATATTGATCGCGCCCTTCGGCGAGAAATCTCCCGGCGACAGCGACTCGACGTAAGCCATGCTGCCCGCCACGTCGTCGAACGACAGGCGTGACGCATCCACGCGTTCCAGAAAGGCGAGACTCGTCTGGACGTTCTCTTTGTAGCGCGACGAGGGCGCGGACTCGCCGTAGCCGATCACGCCATCGCCGTCGCGCAGTTCCACGAACGCGGCGGGGTAAACGTCCTTCCCGCCCTCGCCGAGACTGCTGGCGATGAGCCAGGTGTGTTTGAAGCGGAGATCAAAGCGACGGAAGGTGAGTTTCATTTTTGGCGATGAGTAAGTTTTTTTGGAGAAAATGGTTTTTGGGAAGCTCGCCCTCACCCCGGCCCTCTCCCCCAGGGAGAGGGAGCGCGGTGGGGCATCACGAGTTCGCTCGAATCGCTCTCCGCGTTTGTCGCTCCTGATTCCATCGAACGCGGCGAACAGCGTGAATCAATCAGGTCGGCTGCTTCGCGCACCCTCTCCCTGGGGGAGAGGGCCGGGGTGAGGGCGGGCTTCCGCAAATCCATCCAGAAAGAAT
>JANNGC010000118.1:0-7285 GCA_031380445.1 Pedosphaera sp. | reverse complement strand
GCGGCTCTCCAGAGCCGCAGCGGCCACGAATTCGCAGCACACGCGGAACATTCGAGGCCGTCTCTGGCGAATGAGGCTGCTGCGGCTCAGGAGAGCCGCGCTCCGGGGGCGGGTTTCGAGTTCCGCGTCGCGGGCAATGTCACGCCGCGTGTCGCGCAACAGCCGGTGTGCCGGCACCTGAACTTTCTTGGCCGTGTCCCACGCATGGAAATGAGCCGCGAGTTCGCCGCCGCCGACGTCTTCGTGCTTCCGACTCTTTCCGAAGGTTCGGCTGGTGCGACTTACGAAGCTCTCGCTTGCGGGCTGCCCGTCATCACCACCCAGGCCGCTGGCTCCGTGGTGCGGGATGGCATCGAGGGCCGCATCGTGCCGGAACGTGATCCGGTGGCGCTGGTCGAGGCCATTCGCGAAGTGGTGGAAGACCGGAAGAAGCGTGACCGAATGGCCCATGCCGCCCGTGAACGGGCACGCGACTACACTTGGGAACGGTACGGCGAACGGCTCATCGCCGCGTTGCAGAGTTTGCCTGCCTGATCGTGTCCTCATTGGCAAAAGCTACGGAGCGCGGGTTTTCAACCCGCAGCAACGTGAAATGGGGAATGGTGTCGGCAAATTCCTACGCCATCATTCTGCGGACGTGGCTGCGGGCGGCACAGCCGCGCGCCACAAATTAGGACATGGCCACCTGTTTTGGATGTTTCTCAGCCAGGACTCCTGCTCCCGAGGTCAAAACCAGCCTTTCTGCTTACAGGCTCAAAGGTTTTGCTTACCAACTAAGCTCTTCCGCTGGTCAGCAGAATGATTTTGCTTACTAACAAAATGTCTCCGCTTGTCAGAGGAAAGGTTTTGCTTCCAAGGGAAACGCTTCACCTTGCCAACAAAATGTCTTTGCTTCCAGGCCGAAGCCTTCTGCTTACAAGGGAAACCTTTTTGCTTATGGACAAAACTTCTCCGCTTCCAAGGGAAATGATTCTGCTGACCAACAAAAGCTTTCCCCCGACAAGCTGAATGTCTTCCCTGACCAACAAAATGTCCGGCCTGACCAATCCACGCCTCTTGGAAGCCGATGACGAGACCGGTTCAGCCGTCCAAACAACCGTGATGATCTCCACCCGCAACCGCCGGGAGGACTTGTGGCGCACGCTGACGAAGTTGCGCGAGTTGCACCCGAAGCCGGTTGAAATACTGGTCTGCGCCGACGGTTGCACCGACGACACCGTGACGATGGTGCGGACAGAATTTCCCGAATGCACCTTGTTGGAGAACACCACTTCTCGCGGCTCGGTCTTTTCCCGCGACCGGATGCTGCGGCAGGCCAAAGGCGAAATCGTGGTGAGCCTGGATGATGACAGCTATCCACTAGACGCGGATTTTCTGATGCGCGTGGAAAAGCTCTTTGCGGAACATCCAAACGCCGCCGTGCTTTCGTTCCCCGAAATTCGTGATGACGGCGCGTCGGCCAGTGCGACCAAGACGCCCACTTCTCTGCCGCATTTGGTTTCCGCCTATCCCAACTGCGCGGCGGCGATGCGGCGCGAGGTGTATTTGCGCGCGCCCGGATTCCCCCCCTTCTTCGGTCACATGTACGAGGAGCCGGATTACGCGCTGCAGTGCTACGCGCTTGGCTACGAAGTGAGATTTGAACCCTCGCTGCGGATTCGCCATCACGTCTCCCCCGTGCAACGCGAGCCTGTGCGCCGTCATCATTTCAATGCGCGCAACGAACTGTGGAGCGTGTGGATGCGTTGCCCGTTTCCGCAGGCCGTCGTCGTTTCGCTGTTCCGGGTGTGGCGGCAATTTCGTTACGCGTTGAGCGAAGGTTTCGGCTGGGCCGTGCGTGAACCGCTGTGGTGGTGCGCCGCGCTCGGGGGAATTGCCAACTGCTGGCGTCACCGCGCGCCGGTGGCGTGGCCGATTTACTTCGTCTGGATGAAGCTGGCACGGGCTGCGATTGTATCGAACGAAAAACCCTCATGAAAATCTTCTCCATCATCTGCGTAAAGAACGAGGGCGACATCATCGAGGAATGTTTGCGCCGCGCGAGCGTGTGGTCTGACCGCATCTTCGTGTATGACGGCGCGAGCACGGACGGCACTTGGGAAAAAGTGCTGGCGATGGCGAACGACCGGATCGTGCCTTCGATGCGCGATGACCGGGTGTGGAACGACTGGCTGCGGGCCGAGGTTTTCGAGAAGCACCGTCACGAAGTGCAGGACGGCGATTGGTGGTGTCGGCTGGACGCGGATGAATTCTACATTGATGACCCGCGCCAGTTTCTGCCCACGGTCGCGCCGCTGCATCATTCCGTGTGGGGACTGAACTTCGATTACTTTCTCACCGAGGAACATCTGGCACTGATGCCGGAGGGTGCTCCGCCCCAGGAGCGTTCACCGCTCGACTACCTGCGCCACTACTGGTGCAAGTATTGCGAGCCGCGTTTCTTTCGTTACCGCACCGGCCTGAAATGGGGGCCGCGCGACTCCGCACCTACGCACATGGGGCTCGTTTCACCGAAGCTCATCCGCTTCAAGCACGTCCCATATCGTTCGCCGAACCAAATCACCAATCGCCTGCGCCAGCGTCTCAAGAGCAAGCAGGACGGCCACGCTGGCTGGCTGAACATCGTGGACGATGATTGGAAGAAGATGGGCTTCCGTTCCGCCGCCTCGCTGCACGAGGACAAGGGCGATGGCAACTACCAGGTCGAGACGGCGAAACTGCCGGACTATCTCGGCCCGAAATGGCGGCGTGCCATTCAGTGGACGTGCCATCGCACGGGCATTTGGCCGTAGGTGACGACGTAAGGAGTCTCTAACTTGTCCGCTGATTTAACTGACACTCCTCACGTCGTGTCCTACGAAGAATTATGATCGCCAGTCTCCTTCGCCAAATCATCCCCGCCGGGCTGCGACCCATTCGCCATTTGGAAAACCTGGTGCGGGCGGAGACGGGCGGGCGCGTGCGGCAGGGGCCGTTTGCCGGGCTGCGCTACATCAATCGCGCGGTGGGCAGTGCGTTCATCCCCAAGCTGCTCGGGATTTACGAGCGCGAGTTGAACGCCTGCGTCGAGGCGGCGTGCGCGGTGCAGTTCCCGCTCATCGTGGATGTGGGCGCGGCGGAAGGCTATTACGCCGTCGGCCTCGCACGGCGGAATCCCGAGGCGCGCGTCATCGCCTTCGAGATGGAGGAGAGCGGGCGCGAGGCACTGCGCGAGATGGCGGCGTTGAACGGAGTGGAGGTCGGTGAGCCGGTGGACGGTGGCCGGAAGCCGGTGGCCGGTGGATCGGTGGTCAGTAAGTCGGTGGCCGGTGATACACCGACGCACCGGCGCACCGACGCACCGGTCTCCGACGCACCGGCTACCGCTCAACTGGAAATCCACGGCAAATGTGAGTTCGAGAATCTGCAAGCCACACTGGCCTCGGCAGACCGTTCGCTCGTCGTCTGCGACGTGGAGGGCTACGAGGAATTCCTGCTCGTGCCGGAGCAGATTCCCGCGCTGGCCCGCGCCACGTTGCTGGTGGAGATGCACGATTGCTTCCGGCCCGGTCTTACGGAACTTATCACCGAACGCTTCGTGGCCACGCATCACGTCGAACGCATCTGGCAGGAGCCGCGTTCGCGCGCAGACTTCCCGTTTCAATCATGGGGCACGCGGCTGTTCCCGTCGCGTTATCTCGATTGGGCCGTGAGCGAGTGGAGACCGGTGAGGATGAGTTGGCTGTGGATGAAGCCGAAGGCGTAAGCCAGAGGTCAGAGAACAAAGAACAGAGGCCAGACGGGAGCGTCAGAAAATTGAGACGATATTCGAGCAACGCGGACTGCTGACCGCTGACTGCTGACCTCCGACCTCCAATCCATTCGTGGTTAAACATCTGAAAGTTTTCTTCTCCTGCTCCGGCGTCGGCATCCTGAACCGCGGGATCGAGTCGTTCTTTCGCGAGGCGTTCGATGGGTTGCGGGGGACGGAGGGATTGGACATCACGCTCTACAAGGGGGCAGGGGAGCCGAAGGCGGATGAGCGGGTGTTGTGGAATCTGCCGCGCACGGGCGGGGCAGCAAAATTTCTCGGCGCGTGCTTGCGGCGGAACGGTTACGTGGTGGAGCAGCTTTCCACCTTTCCCTCGATGGTGCGCGCCATCCGTCGCGAGCGGCCCGACGTAATTTTCTACAGCGACTCGAACCTGGGCTTTCAACTGTTCCGCTGGCGCAAACAAATCGGCGTGCCGTTCCGGCTGCTGTTCTCGAACGGCGGGCCGTGTCACGCACCGTTCAATCGCACCGACTGCGTGCATCAGATCGCGCCGCATCATTTGGCCGAGGCACTGGCGGCAGGCGAAGCGCCGGAGCGGCACTTCCTGATTCCCTACGGCATCCACGTCCCCGCCGGAGCGCCGGTCTCCGACCCGGCCGCCCGACGTGCGCTGCGCGAAAAGCTAAACCTGCCCGCCGATCGCCCCATCATCCTGAGCGTGGGCTGGATCGCGGCGCAGCATAAGCGGATGGATTACGTCGTGCGCGAAGTGGCGGGGATGCTGGGACCACGGGACTGCGAGACCACGGGACTGCGGGGGGACAAGACCACGGGACAACAGGACCACAGGACAACAGGACCGACCAGTCCCGTAGTCCCGTGGTCACATGGTCCTGCGGTCCCGTTTTTAGTGCTGCTCGGCAACATGACCGAAGAAAGCGCGGAGATCGTGGCGCTGGCCCGCGAGCAATTGGGCGAGGGGAACTTCACGGCGCGGTCGGTGCCTTACGAACAGGTGGCAGATTACTACCGCGCTGCGGATGTCTTCACACTGGCGTCGTTGCACGAAGGATTCGGGCGCGTGTTTCTGGAGGCGCTGATTCACGGGCTGCCGGTCATCGCGCATGATTATTCCGTGACCAAGTTCGTGCTGGGCGAGGAAGGCACCATCATTGACATGGCGAAACCGGGCGCGCTGGCGCAGGCGTTGCACGCGGAACTGGCGCAGCCGAACACACCTGAACTCGCCGCGCGTCGTCGCGAGAGCGTGCGTGCGCGTTTCAGTTGGCCCGTGCTCGCGCCGCGCTACCGGAATATGTTCCGAGCGGTAGCCGGTAGACAGTAACCAGTAGGCGGTAGGCAGAACCCCACCGACGCACAGACCACCGACGCACCGATTTCCGACCTCCGACCTCCGACCTCTGACCTCTGACCTCTGACTCATGTTGTTCTACTTTCTCCCTTTCGTCATCGGCTGCGCGCTGTTGCTCGCGGCGGTGGCGTGGCGTCCGCGGCTGATCTACGAGTATCCGTATTTCATGGGCGCGGCGTTCATCGGGTTTGTGCTGCCGCAGGCGTATGCGCTGTTTCGGACGGAATGGGGCGGAGAGCATTTCGAGGCGACGCTCATCATGTGCTCGCTCTGTCTGGTGGCGTGCTGGGCGGGCTACCAGCCGCGCGCGCATCCGGCGTTTCTGGAGAAGCTGAACGTGCCGGTGAACACCGGGCGGTTCTTCCACGGCGGCGTGGTCTTCGTGCTGGTCGGGTATTTCTTCACGTACAAGTTTGCCTCCATGTCGGTGGAGGAGGACGCGGGTTTGTTGTCGGGCATTGGCACCATCTACCTGTTCTTCGGCGGGCTGGTCTATCCGGGGTTTGCCATTTGTTTTTATTGCGCCTTGAAGGAACGCAAGGCCGTGGCCTGGCTGGCGACGCTGGTGGCGGCGGCCACTCCCTTGCAGGCGGCCATCTTTTACGGACGCCGGGAACCCACAGCGCTGTTCCTGATTTCTCTCGCCATGAGCTTGTTTTTTCTGAAAGGGAAAGAGGTGCCGCGCTGGCTCGTCATCGGGTCGGTTCTTGGGTCAATTTTCATCCTGCCCGCCGTGGGCAAGTACCGGCAGATGTCGGCGGAGAATCCGCTGGAAGCCGTGAAGCAGATCAATTTCGGCGAGCAGGTGAAGGAGTTCCTGGACGAGGACGCGATCAGCGAGGTCAGGAATGCGACCATCCTGATCGCGGCGACGCGCGAGACGGATGATTACGAATGGGGCGCGGGCTACTGGAACCGCATCGTGTTCCGGTTCGTGCCGGCGCAGTTTCTCGGCAAGGCCTTCAAGGACTCGCTGATGATCGGCGGCGTGCAGCGCGACCTCGGCGATTTCATCGAGAACTCGACGGGCATCCGCAACTCCACCGGATCGACGTTCACGGGATTGGGGGATGCCTTCAACCAGTTCGGCTACTTCGGCTGCCTCTTCTTTGCGGGCATGGCGTATGTGTTCAAAAACCTGTGGACGGCGGCGAACCACGAGGGCGGCACCGTGGCGCAGATTCTCTACATTCAAATCACCACCTCGGCCATGCGCGCGCTCACGCATCAGACCATGGATTTCCTGCCGGGGCTGATTTACAGCGGCGTGTTTATTGGCATGGTCGCTCTTTACGCCAAGGAAAAGGACCACGGGACCACCAGACCATGGGACCACAGGAACGCGGGACAACAACAGGACTACGGGACCACAGGACCACGGGACCATGGGACTGCGGGACTGCGGGACAACAACAGGACTACGGGACTACAAGACCACAGGACTACGGGACAAAAACGACGAGACCACAGGACTGAGGAGGTGTGAGCATGAGAGACTATACGAAAATTGGAGCGTGGCAGAAGGCGGACGATCTGACCGTGGCGATTTACGAGGTGACGCGGTTGTTTCCACGCGAGGAATTGTATGGGCTGACCAGCCAGCTTCGGCGCGCGGCGTCATCCGTGGCGGCGAATGTCGTGGAAGGCTCCGCTCGCGAGAGCAAAAAGGAGTATCTGCACTTTCTCTACATCGCGCGGGGTTCGCTGGCGGAAACACAATACTTCATTCATCTCGCCAAGCGGTTGAACTACCTCGACGAAGCCAAGGCCGAGAATCTCGCCGCCCAGACCCGTCAGACCTTTGCCGCTCTCCACGGATTGATCGGAGCGGTGGAAAAGGAAGCAGGCTACTTCCGAAAAATGACGGCGCTTCTCACCAGCTTGATCGTGATTAGCCTCGCGCGAGCATCCTTCGGTCCCGCAGTCCCGTAGTCCCGTAGTCCCGCAGTCCCGTGGTCCCGTGGTCCTGATGTCCCGTTGTCCTGTTTGTGAGAATCACGCTCATCTTCCACCGTTTTGGCCCCTATCACATCGCTCGTCTGGAGGCGGCGGCGCGGGTGTGTGAACTGACGGCGCTGGAACTGAGCGCGGAGACGGGCGAGTACGCGGGGGAGAAAGTGTCGGGCGCGCGCGGCTTCGAGCGGGTGACGTTGTTCCCG
>JANNGC010000097.1:0-1979 GCA_031380445.1 Pedosphaera sp. | reverse complement strand
CGCGCCGAGAATTTTCGCCGCGTGCTTTGCCTCCGCGAGCCGCAGTCGCCGCGTCGTGGCCGCGTCGTGGCACGCGCTGCCGCAGTTGCCAGTGGAGAGATTGAAATAGTGGATTTCCCAGCCACGCTCTTTCAGCAGCAGGAGCGTGCCCGCCATCATGAACTCGATGTCGTCCGGGTGCGCGGCGATGGCGATGGCGGAGTTCATGGGCAAAAAAACTTTTGAATCTCACGAACTGATTGGAGGCGTGCTCTCGTCTAACCTGTTGTGCCAACTATGTGCTTCTTTCAAATGGCTTTCGTAGCACTTCTCATCCGTCGCAATCAAACTGTGACACTCCCAATCAAAAGACACGATGCGTTTCTTGTCCGTCTTGATTCGATCAGTTGTCGAACTCAGTTGGACGCAGCCTTGGAGGATTTGATTTTCTGGGATTCGGTCCACTTCAAAGCGGTGCTTGAGCCAAGCTTGCATCTCCTTCGCAATCCACAGGTCAATTTCTCCAACTCTGGAGTGGCTTGCTGTGCCTTGAAGCAAATCAAACTTGATCGTGCCGTCCGGCAGGTCTGCGAGTTTTTCCAAATCCTGCCCCATCCGCCATCCAATTGCCATGTGGCAAAGCACATCAACGTAGTTTTGGATGATTTTTCGGCGCATACGGTCACACCTTCACCGTCTTCCCCGTCGCCGCCGACTTGTCCGCGGCGAAAATGATTTCGTGCGTCTTGATCGCGTCGTCGAGGCTGGTGAGCGGCATGGGCTTGTTCTTCGCCAGCGCGTCGAAGAAGGCGGCGAACTGCGTGGTGTAGGGATGGTCGGACACGTCGCCGGAATCGAGCATCTTCATCGAGAGGCTGCTCCAGGCGTTCTTGTTCAGGCCGCCGAGCTTCGTGGAGTGGAACTTGTTGTCGAGCAGGCTGCCGTGGCTGCCGACGAGATGCGTGTGGAAGTAGTAGGGCTGAAGGCAGTCCACGATGGCCGCGCACTTGCCGATCTTGCCGCTCTTGAATTTCAGAATCGTGACGCTCGACGTGGTGTATTCGTAGGGGTGGAAGATGTCGCTCTTCGATTTCGTGTCGTAGCTGGTGACCTCCGCGACGTCGTTGCCCATGCAGAGCAGGAGCGCGTCGAGCGCGTGGCAGCCGGCGGTGAGCAGCGCGGAGCCGCCCGCGTCCTTGCGCGTGTTCCAGCGGAACTGCCCGTACCACGGCCCGATGCCGTGGTAGTAATCAATCTCGCCGTAGTGCAACTCGCCGAGCAGCCCTTCATCAATCATCGCCTTGGTCGAGAGGAACTGGCTGGAGAAACGGCACTCGAAGCAGATGCAGAATTTCACACCCGCCGCCTTCACCGCGCGTTCGATGGCCTGGCAATCCTTCCACGAGAGCGCGAGCGGCTTCTCCACGATGATGTGCTTGCCGGCTTTGGCCGCTTTGAGGACGTGTTCGGTGTGCTGATAAGGATAGCTGCACACGGAGACGGCGTGGATGCTTTTGTCCGCCAGCATCTCGTCGAGGTTCGTGTAAGTGCGAATCGAGCCGCCGTGCTTCGCACTGACTTCCGCGTCATCCAGCTTGCGCGAGGAAAAGACCGCGGTGACCTGCGCGTGGGCGCTGGCGTTGATGGCGGGAATATGGGCGCTGGCGACCCAGCCGTAACCGATGATGCCGACGTTGAATTTTTTCATGCTTAGGAAATTGCGCGTGACTGCACACCGTTTTGCGCGGGGCGTCAAGGAAGGCCACGGAGCGCGAGTTTCCCCACCCGCAGCGGCGTGAAATGGCGAGCGGTGCCAGCAAGTTCCTGCGTCCTCGGCGGGCCAGCGTTGCTGCGGACTGGAAAGTCCGCGCTCCTACGGTTTCCGCACGAACTGCTCGACATATTTGCCGAGCAAATCGGCTTCGAGATTCACCACGCTGCCGACCTGGCGTTCGCGCAAGGCCGTGACGGCAAAGGTGTGCGGAATAATCCAGAGCCGG
>JANNGC010000087.1:0-1559 GCA_031380445.1 Pedosphaera sp. | reverse complement strand
CACGCCACCGACCCGCGCCGCCGCATGTGGCACTGGCTCGGCAAGGTGAAGGAGATGGGCTTCAGCGGCGTGAACAATTTTCCCACGCACACGATTGTGGACGGCCACTTCCGCGGCGTGCTCGAAGAAACGGGCATGAGCGTGAAGAAGGAATACGAAATGGTCGCCCTCGCGCGCCGCATGGATTTGTTCTCCGTCGTCTATGTCGGTTCGCCCGAAGAAGCCATCGAGATGGCCAAGGCGGGCGCAGATTCGATCATCGCCCACGTCGGCACCACGGTCGGCGGCAGCATCGGTGTGAAGAGCGCGGTCAAAAGCTGGGACTTCACCATCAAACGTACGCAGGAGATCATTGATGCCGCGAACACTGTGCGGAAGGACATCTTCTTCCTCTGCCACGGTGGTCCCATCAACACCCCTGCCGATGCGGAGCGCGTGATGAAGTCCACGGACGCCGTCGGCTTTGTCGGCGCGACGAGCCTGGAACGCATGGGCATCGAGGCGTCGCTCACGAATCTCACGAAGGAGTTCAAGGCGCTGAAGGCTCCGGCGGCGAAGAAGTTTGGGAAGAAGAAGTGAGCTTTGTCTGCTGGGAGCGTCGGCAAGCATGTCGGCGTTCCCAGGATTTTGAAATTTTTTTGCGGCCAATGTGCTTTCCGCTCTTGAGTAAAAATTTCTGACGCCGATAATTTCGGTGTCGCCGCGAGGCGGCAATGCTCTTTGACTGCGAAAGCAGGAAACAATTTACCCTGCCTATGCTCGTGTATCGAAGCCACATCCTTGGACCGTAATGACGAAAACACGGGGCCCTTCATTATCAGCAGCCGCCAACAGGCCTTTACTGGACGTTGAACGCTGTCGAAGCCGGTCCCACTTGTTCATAAGATGTTCAACGGAACTGCTTCCCACGGCATTCACGGCGGGGTATTTCTTTTTTTGGATGGCCTCACGCCAAGTCCGCGAAGGACGCGAAGGTGGAAAGCATTTACTCCAAACCTTTGCGTCCTTCGCGGACTTGGCGTGAGGCTTTTCTGTCTCAGAACTTATTTGGGATTTGGATTTTGAGTTTTGGAATTTACGCTCCGGCCCATGCCGCGCGATGACTTGTTCTCCAGCGAACCCAAAGTGGACGAAATACCGTCCGCTGTTCGCCCGGCCTCGTCCTCCGCGCCGCTCGCCGCGCGGATGCGCCCGCGCAAGCTGGACGAATACGTTGGCCAGTCCCACATCCTCGCGCCCGGCCAGTTGCTGCGCCGCGCCATCGAGGCGGACCGCATCCAGTCGCTGATTTTTTAAGGGCCGCCCGGCACAGGGAAGACTTCGCTGGCGCAACTCATCGCGCATCACACGAGCAACAAATTCGAGCGGTTGAGCGGCGTGGAATCGAATGTCGCGGACATGCGGCGCGTGCTGGCGGCGGCGGGCAATCGGCTCGCGAAGACGGGCCAGCCCACGATTCTCTTCATTGACGAAATCCACCGCTTCAACAAGTCGCAGCAGGACGTGCTGCTGCCGGACGTGGAGAGCGGCGTGGTGCGGCTCATCGGCGCGACCACGCA